>JBDRWD010000011.1 GCA_039802205.1 candidate division WOR-3 bacterium | reverse complement strand
TTTTCATCATGGCCTCCGCCATGATTTTAAAACAAATTGAAAAAGAATCAAGAGACAAATCCATTTTTATCACCCCCACCTTAATCCTCCCCCATCAAAGGGGGAGGAAAAAGTGAGGAGTACTCAGTAATGTGAATTATTGACTTTTTTTTCTTTTTGGATATAATCTATGTCTTATGAATTTTTTATTACCCGTGAATAATATTAAAGAATGGATAGAGAGGCTTGCCCGGCGGGCAAAAGTTTTCTATCCTTTTCGGGAAAATGGTAAGAGCCATATTATTGCCTATTGTGCTGAATCATTTGTTCATCCGGATTTTACCGGGATTAGAACAGCCGAGAATGTTAAACATTTCTTTTTTCCCAGCCGGGGGACAGTGGCGCGTTTTCCCACCGCAATGGAAATAAGGTCCGAACCAATTATCGTCATGGGAATCAAAAATTGTGATCTCAGAGGAATCGAAGTTCATGATCGGGTCTTTCTGAATTGGGAGCCGGTTGATTCCATCTATAAAATTCGCCGGGAAAACACAGTTATTATTTCTGCAGATTGTCCGGAGCCTCAAGATACCTGTTTTTGTAATATGGTAGGGTTGAAACCCTACCCAGAAGGAGTGGGTGATTTAAATCTCACTCCAGTGCAGGGTGGGTATTTAATTCAGGTTTTCACTCCCAGGGGCGAGGTATTGATCAATGAGAATGGTGATTTATTTGAAAAAGCCGCTGAGGAAATTCTCCAAGAGCGGGATGAGAGCCGGAAAAAGGCACTGGAAAAACTGGAGATGATAAATAAAAATAAACTCAAGGCTAAAATTCCGGAACTGGTGGAGAAAGTAGATAGAAATAAAATTCGTGATGCCCGGGATGAATGTGTTGAATGTTTTTCCTGTCTTTATGCTTGTCCCACCTGTTACTGTTTTTTGTTAAGCGATTATAAAAAAGGCGATGACATTGAGCGTGTCAGAACCTGGGATGCCTGTTATTATGCGGCTTATGCCCGCGTCGGCGGTGGAGCAAATCCGCGCAGTCGCATTGATGAACGATTCTGGAATAGATTTCAATGCAAATTTAATTATTTTTATCAATACGAAAAAATCTTTGCCTGTTCAGGCTGCGGACGATGCTTGGTGGGTTGTTCGGCAAAGATAGATATCAGGAAGATATTAACTAAATTATGAATCCTTACCAACCGCTTTTGACCCGGATAAAAAAGATCATCCCCGAAACACCAACGATAAAGACCTTCGTGCTTGAAGGAAAGCCTATTGAGTTTGAAGCCGGTCAGTTTGCTGAATTAACCGTACCGGGAGTGGGTGAGGCACCATTTACACCTTCTTCCTCGCCTTATGCGAAAGATCTTGAATTTACCATCATGAAGGTGGGACGGGTCACCCAGGCACTCTTTGAATTGAAAGAAGGTGATATTTTGGGGGTACGGGGTCCTTTTGGAAAACCTTATCCGCTTAAAGATTTTAAAAAGAAAGATGTTTTCATCGTGGGTGGAGGAGTAGGATTTGCACCACTGCGGGCACTCTTTCTGGCACTGGTTGAAAATATCAAGGACTACAAGAAGATATACATTCGGTATGGAGCACGCACTCCTAAAGATATTGTCTACAAACATTTAATCCCAGAATGGCAAAAGATAAAAAATGTTGATATACTATTGACCGTGGATGTGGGTGATGAAGAATGGAAAGGCAGGGTGGGAGTGGTTACTACCATTCTTGATGAAATCCCGGTGGATGTAAAAACGACGCCCGCAATCGTATGTGGTCCACCCTTGATGATGAAGTTTACAACCCAACGGCTGGTTGAGGCAGGTTTTAAAGATACCAATATTTATCTTTCAATGGAGAAAAATATGTCCTGTGGTATTGGAAAATGCAATCACTGTCGGGTGGGCAAATTCTATGTATGCAAGGATGGTCCGGTATTGACCTGGAAGGATGTTAAAGATATTGAGGATCCGTTCCTATGATTACTCAGGATTCAAAATTAACCATTAAACGCACACTGTGCCCTTTCTGTGGATACGGGTGCGAACTGGGTATCGTTTTTGATGATTTTGGGATAAAAGGTGTCGAATACTTAAAAGACACTCCCAATCAGGGGCGGATCTGCCCCCGAGGAAGTGCGGCACCGGTATATCTGAATCATCCCAAACGGCTTTGCGTCCCGGTCCGAGAGGACAAATATACGGAGTGGGAGAGTATAAAATCAGAATTGGCTGAGATATTGAAAGAGCCCGAGACCGTCGCAATTACCCTTGATCGCAACTTGACTATTGAAGAAGAGGTGCGGGTGATTGGTTTCGCGCATCGGTATGGGATTAAAAATATTGTAAGTGCTTACCTTGAACCCGAGTCAGGACTGAGGTATTTTATTGACAGACAATCTTGGGCGTCAATTGAGGAGATTGGAAAGTCCGATATGATAATTGTGGTGGGAGATGTTTTTAACTATACCCCTATGATTTCGCGCGATTTGATCAACTGGCGACTTGCTGATAGAAAACACCGGCTGGTGGTCGTTGATTCGCTCCGTAGTCATACGGCTTATTTTGCTACCGACTTTTTGCGCGTGCACCCCGGGACCGAAGGGATACTGCTCTTGAGACTTGCAGGCGAAAAGATGCCCGGATTCAATATTGAAGAAATTTGCGGCGTTTCCGAGAGAACACTTGATGATATTGCCCAGGTATTCAAGACCACGGAGAATAGCCTTTTAATTCTCACTTTGCCATTTGCTCATAGTTATGAACCTCAATTGATTTTAGAAGGAGCCAGGAGATTGAGTAGTGCGAACAAAAAGATATTGCCAATATTTGAATTTACCCCCCATTTTCAACTACCACCTTTTGGTAAAATTTGGAATGCTGTTAAAGATAACAAGATCAAGTATCTGATCACCTTCGGAGAATTATTTCCTTTTTATTACCCTCAGATCACCAATGGTCTGGGGCAGATAAAGGCATATGCTACTTCTACCCTCCGTTTCAAAAAGTATACCCAATTACCCATGGCATTAAATATTGAGAAGTCCGGAACGATTATTACGATCGGAGGCGAAAGACAACTGGACGGTGAAATTGTCCCTGCGAGTGGGGCACAAACGATTGAGACGCTTTTCAAACGCTGTGGGCTGGAGAGTTCCGAAGGTCAATTACCTGGATGCGAATTGAAATTTGATGTAAAAGAAGGAATTCAGCGGCTGAAAGATAGAGTTCAAAAACGCAATTTAACCTTATTCGGGGAAAAAATTGCCTTCCACTATATGGGGTTATGGGAAAAGCCGGTTTTGAAATTAAATCCATTTGATGCTCGGGAACTGGGAGTGAAAGAGAATGAACCGGTGGTGATCGAATCGATAATGGGTAAGGCTAAGTTACAGGTGAAGATTATGTCAGAGGTACCTCGGGGGACGGTCTTCACACAACCCGAAACTCCGGAGGTACGAGGTCTTTTTGCATATGAACTGGTGGGGGATTTTGTGAATTTTATTCCTACCGAGGTGCAGATATGGCCCGTCGAATAGTTTTAGATTTAGACCTATGTTGTGGGTGTCGATCGTGTGAAGCAGCATGTCGTTCAGCATTTAAAGGCGAAGGACGGATCCGCCACGGCGCGATTGAGAATATGGCATATTTACCTTTAGCCTGCCGGCACTGCAAAGAAGCGCTCTGCCTTGCTTCATGTCCTGTTCAGGCGATAACCAGAGATGAGGATACCGGGCGGGTCGTGCGTTCATCTTTCAGGTGCATCGGCTGCAAAAGCTGTGTATTCGCCTGTCCTTTTGGGGTTATTGATGCACCGCTCGTGCGACATATTGCGCAGAAATGTAATCTTTGTGCGGACCGTGAGGAAGGACCGAGGTGTGTGGCAGCCTGTTCCTCAGGGGCCCTGCAGTTTCTTGAGGAAAGTGAAATTAAAAAACTGGAAATTGGTGTGCGGATGTTATCAAAAGATGCGTTTATGAGGAGAAGGTGATGAATATTCTGGAATTTTTATTCAATTATTTGGTCTTCCCTGGGTTTTTATTTACGGCAATAATCGGGATGTTTTTAACCTGGATTGACCGCAAGGTGACAGCGCGAATCCAGATGCGGGTTGGTCCTCCCTGGTATCAACCTTATGCCGATTTTTTGAAATTGTTAATCAAAGAGACGATCATCCCTGAAGGAACCTCATCGGTCCTTTTCTACCTGGGACCACTACTTGGTTTGATTGCGATGTCTCTTTTGGCAGTGATGTTGTTTAAGATGAACTTTGCACCAAAGACTACTTTTGTGGGTGACCTTATCGTGATGATTTACCTTCTTGCTCTACCGCCAATCGGAGTTATCATCGGTGGTTCAGCTTCGCGCAATCCCCTAGCGAGCGTTGGTGCTTCAAGGGAGATGACACAGTATTTCGCATATGAGTTGCCATTTTTAATCACCCTTGCCGGAATTGTTTTAAAAGCCGGGGGCACAATAAAGTTTGGCGATATAATCCAATATCAGCAGATGCATGGTCCATTTCTTTATTCAATCTCGGGCATTATCTTCGGATTGATATTTTTATTCGTTATCCAGGCAAAACTTGGTTTTGTACCATTTGACATTCCCGAGGCAGAACAAGAAATCATGGCTGGACCTTATATCGAATATTCAGGCGTCGCGCTCGGACTTTACAAAATCACCCGGGCGATGATGCTCTTTCTTTTACCCCTATTTATGATTTCGCTTTTATGGGGTGGCATTGGGGACTGGTGGGCAATTTTGAAATTTCTATTAATCCTGGGTTTGGTAATTTTGATAAAAAATACAAATCCCCGATTGCGCATTGACCAAACTTTAAAATTTTTCTGGCTGTTTATGGGAATTTTAGCAATAGTCGGTGTGGTACTGGCGTTAAAGGGTTTTTGAAAAGGAGGCGAGGGATGGGAAATTTCAAACTCTGGGGATTAAAAAAATCGCCCTGGGTTTTTCATGTTGCGGCTGCTTCCTGTAATAATTGTGATATTGAAATTTTGGATGTTTTGACCCCAAGATGGGATGTGGAAAGATTTGGGATCGTCCTTGTCGGTTCACCCCGACATGCCGATGCCTTACTCGTAACAGGGGTTCTAAATAGAAAGAGTTTACCAAGGGTATTACGGGTTTATGAAGAAACCCCTAAACCTTGTTTGGTGATTGGTGTTGGAACCTGCACCTGTCATTGTCATATGTTTGAAAAATCTTATAATGTCGTCGGTCCTTATGATAAGCATCTGCCGATTGATGTCTATATCCCAGGTTGTCCTCCGAAACCGGAAGCGATAATTATGGGGGTGGTAAAGGCTTTGCAGAGATTGAAATGAAGTGTGCAGATATGGCTGGAAAGCGAATTATGGGTATGGTAAAAGAGCGTAAGGGGAGTATATGAAGAAGGAATATTCCGAGGCGATATTAAATGAGATAAAGAACAAATTCCCGGGGGTTGAAATTAAAATCCATTCTCCAAGGCGGACTTATATCCGAATAAATCGGGATCGCGTTTATGATTTTGCTCGATATCTCTTTTATGATTTGGGTTGCCGATTATCCATTGCTACCGGGATTGACACCCATGCAGGGATAGAAATATTATATCATTTTTCTCATGACCCAAGCGGCACATACTATAATATCAAAACAGTCGTCCCTAAAGATGACCCAAAGATTAAGAGTCTTGCTGATTTTCTCCCCGCCGCCAACTGGATTGAAAGAGAGATTCACGAATTGCTTGGGGTTGATTTTATCGGCCATCCAAATCTCATTCCACTTTTAACTTCAGATGATTGGCCCGAAGGGACATATCCATTGAGGAGAGACTATGAGTGAGATAAATTCGAAATTCGAAATCCGAAATCCGAAATATCGGGTGGTGCCTATCGGACCCTATCATCCCCTTCAGGAAGAACCTGAATTTTTCAAACTGATTGTTGAGGGTGAGAAGGTGGTTGATTTAGAAATAAATCTCGGTTACAACCATCGTGGTCACGAGTATATTGCCCAGACCATGACCTTTGACCAGGTCCCATTTCTTGTGGAGCGAATATGCGGGATCTGTTCTGATTCCCACCCTTATGCCTATTGCCTGGCAGTTGAGGATATCTGCGGTATCAAACCGCCGCCCCGGGCTCAGTATATTAGAACGATTATTGGCGAACTGGAGAGAATACACTCCCATTACCTATGGCTTGGTCTTGCTGGTCATTTCATTGGTTATAATACAGTCTGGATGTGGGTGTGGCGTTATCGCGAACCCTTGCTTGATTTATTTGAACTTATCATGGGCAATCGCAACCATTATGCAATAAACAAGATTGGTGGCGCAAGAAGGGATATACTGCCTGAAGACTATCCAAAGATTGAAGAATATTTGAATTTGATTGAAGAGAAAACAGCAATGTTTACAAAGGCAATTCTTGACGATCCGGTGATTCGAGCGAGACTTGAAGGGGTGGGAATTTTGAAAAAAGAGGATGCGATCGCCTATGGAGTATTGGGTCCGACTGCCCGAGGTTCGGGTGTGGCTATTGATGTCCGTAAAGATGATCCATACGATGCCTATGATAAAGTAGACTGGAATATCGTAGTATTTGAAGAAGGGGATGTTCTCGCAAAGGCAAAAGTGAGATTGTTGGAGTGTTTTGAATCAATAAAGATTGTGCGTCAGTGTCTCAAAAATATGCCAGAGGGTCCAATTGAAACAAAGATTGAGGAAATACCACCCGGGGAAGGGATTGGTCGTCATGAGGCCCCTCGGGGTGAGGTCTTCCACTATGTGCGTTCTGATGGTTCAAACATGCCTGTGCGTCATAAAATTCGGGCGCCGAGTTATATGAACATTGCTTCAAATGTTGCGGCGGTTAAAGGTTATTCAATTGCTGATGCGGCTCTAATTTTGGCTGCGGTTGATCCGTGCTATTGTTGTACTGAGCGAACGGCTGTTTATGAAAATGGTAAAAAGAAATATACGGGCAAGGATTTGCTTAAACTATCTTATATGAAGACGGAAGAACTAAGAAGAAAATATCGAAGATGAAAAGAGGTAGTTCATGGCGGAATTTGGTTTGATAACTGATAAAATCGGCATTTTTCTGGCAGTTAGCTTTTTGTTCATTGGTTTTATGTCTTTCCTCTATGCTTTGGGTACGATAAGGCAGAAAGGGCACAGGTTAGAATATTACTTAATGCTGCTATTAATTGTGCTTTCAGGTATCGGGGTGGCACTCACCACCAACTTATTATGGATGTATCTCTGCTGGGAACTTTCAACCCTTGGAGTATGGCGGGCAGTTGTTTACTATCGCCGGAATGAACAGATTGAGGCAGGCAATGTGGTATTCATCACCAACCTATTGGCTGCCGGATTGATGCTTATCGGAATTGGTATCTTGTATCTTGATAATAATTCTTTTTTAATCTCCGAAATAAAAAACTTTAGTATTCCGGCGATTGTCTTGCTCACCATTGGGATTTTTGCCAAATCAGTGATTCTGCCACTGCATTTTTGGTTGATACCTGCCTACGCTGCGATTCCTTCTGCCATTGGTGGCTCGCTCGCCGGGATTGCTGAAAATCTTGGTTTAATATTGTTTTACCGGCTTTTTGTCGATAATCCTGCGATACCAGTGAACTATTTTTTGGTTATTGGTTATCTGGCGGTCATTTCCAGTTTAATTGCCGGCGGTTCGGCTTACATCACCAATCGGTTGCGGTATCTACTCGCCTATTCCACGATAAGCCAAATTGGTTTTATCCTCTTGGGATTTGCTGCTGGTGGTTATTTTGGAAAATACGGTGCGATCATCTATATTTTAGCCCATGCCCTGGCAAAATCTGGTCTCTTTTACGGCACAGGCACGATTGAAGATGTTACCGGCGAGGCAAATATCAAAAATATTTCCTGTATGCTCAAGGTCTCACCGGTCCTCACAGTCAATATGGCATTGTTGTTTAGTTCATTAGTGGGTTTCTTCCCAATGATCGGCTTTTTCGCCAAACTGATGGTTGTAATTGGTGCGGTGCAGAAGAACATTCTTTTTGGATTCTTTGCGATTGCAGTAGCAATATTTACTCTTTTATACAGTGACCGCTTTTATCATGAATTATTCTATGGGGAGAAATGTGACCTTATGATGGTGAAGATGGAAAGGAAGCCGGGGGTTGTTGAAATCGGGGTGGTCTTTGTTCTAACATTGCTTTCCCTTGTTCTGGGAATCTTTTTTTATGAAATTTTAACCTATCTCGGAGGCATCTAATGAGTGAACTTTATTATATCTTACTCCTCCCGGTGATGTGTGGATTGCTCGGCTTTTTGATAAAACGCCTTCGCAAAATAATGGGTTTCCTTGGATTTGTCATCACCTTCTATCTTTCTCTGAGGATTTACCTGCTCTTTCAGAATCAATATTTCTCATATAACATTGCCAGCATCCCGGGAATTGATTTCCGCATTTATGTCGATAATCTCACAAGATTTATCCTCCTGTTTAATTCGTTTTTTGCATTTTTGATTTTACTCTATTCAGAGATTACGATGAAGAAGATGCATGGAGAGGAGGTCTATCAATTATACCTTGGATTAACACTTTCCGGGGCTAACGGTGTGGTCCTCAGCGGGAATTTGATATTGATGCTGATATTCTGGAATATGCTCGTTTTTTCCCTCTATGGTATTTTACTCGTCGGTAAAAAATACAGTGTATTAGCGGCAAGGAAGGCATTGACGATTGTGGGAGTTTCGGACTTCATTTTGATGCTGGGGATAATCATTGTTTATTCGGTTGTCGGTAATGCAAACTTTCCTGCCGAGCCTTTACTTGGGCTTAATAGTGGTGTTTTAATCACCGCCTATATTTTGCTTCTTGTCGGTGCCCTTGCCAAGGCAGGTGCGATGCCATTGCATACCTGGATTCCGGAGGCAGCAAAGGTTGTACCTGCTTCAACGATGGCGTTTATTCCAGCGAGTCTTGATAAACTATTAGGTATATATTTTCTCGTCAGGATTTCTTATTATATATTTGACATAACTCAGTCAATGCCGATAAGAATGACCTTGATGGTTATTGGTGCAATAACGATTATCTTTGCCGTTATGATGGCACTTGTGCAAAAAGAGGCGATGCGCTTGTTATCATTCCATGCGGTATCACAGGTAGGGTATATGATTCTTGGCATCGGTACAGGCGTACCAGTGGCAGTTGCAGGGGGGCTGTTTCATATGATAAATAACGTAATATACAAAGCCTGTTTGTTTTTGTCTGCAGGTTCGGTTGAATATCGTGCACGCACAACCGAACTTGACCATCTTGGTGGTCTTGGTACAAGGATGCCTTTAACAGCGTTCTGTTTTATTGTGGCGGCATTTGCAATTTCCGGAGTTCCACCGTTCAATGGTTTTTATTCAAAATGGATGGTATATCAGGGAATAATTGAATTGAATAAAGAAACGAATTTATGGATTATATTCTTGGTTGCTGCGATGTTTGGAAGTGTTTTAACTTTGGCATCTTTTTTGAAGATGATACATTCTTTATTCTTAGGTGAAAGGCCAATGGAATTTGATAAGGTGCGAGAAGTGCGATTTGAAATGGTAACACCTACATTAATACTTGCCTTCTTGTGTATCATATTTGGCATTTTCGCGGAGCAAATACCGCTTTCAAGGCTGATTTATCCCGCACTGCCATTTTTGAAGATTGCCCCAATTGGATTCTGGTCTGCGGGGTTGACCACAATTTTGATGATTACAGGCATTGGAATCGGACTAATCATCTTTATTTTCGGAACCGCACTCAGACCCCGGAAGGGAAAGATATTTGTCGGAGGCGAGGTTCTTGATACAGAAGAGGCAAGAATTACCGGTCCAAATTTTTATTCATCTGTTCACCAAATTGATATGTTAGAAAAAACCTACAAATTTGGTGAAGAGGGTGCATTTGATTTCTATAATTATCTACGTGGGGTATCGGGAGGATTTTCAGTTCTCTTCCGAGAAGTGATAAATAAATTCTTTGTCATAACCTACCAGGCTTTGTCACGGATTGTAGTTGCGCTTGGAAGCATCTTTTCTGCTATTCACACTGGTGAGTTACAGGGATATATAGGCTGGATATTTTTAGGACTATTGATAATATTGCTACTGTTAGGAGTGAGATAATGATTGAGATATATCTATTTTTAGTTTTTATGATTATTGCTGCAATCATCGCAATTGAAATAAAGGATTTACTGGCGGCAGCGATAGCAGTGGGTGCAGTTGGTTTTTCTGTGGCAATTCTGTTTATTTTGCTCCAGGCACCAGATCTTGCTATTGTTCAGATAGTAGTAGAGATTCTTACGGTAATTATATTTGTTGCCGTAATCTTTAGAACAACAGACATTGACGAAACTGTGAATAAGAAATTCACACCCGCACAAATTTCGGGCTTGGTTTTTTACGGATTTTTTGTGATTCTTTTTATTATTATAATTGAACGGATATTCAGCTCTTTGCCGCCTTTTGGTTCGCCGATTATGAAGGTGGCGAGTGAATATATAAAATTGGGCTTACCTAAAGTTGGTGGTGCAAACATTGTTGCGGATGTAATCCTTGATTTCCGCGGACTTGATACACTCGGTGAGGCAACGGTGCTATTCACATCAGTGATTGGAGTACTGGCGGTGATGAGGAAAACAGGAAGAAAATAGGAGGCGCTATGAGCCTTATCGTTAGGCGTATCACAAATCTCGTAAGTGGTTTCATATTTATGTATGGTATCTATATTATTTTGCATGGACATTTAACACCAGGGGGTGGTTTTGCTGGTGGCGTTATTGTTTCGGGTGCATTAATTTTGCGGGTCCTTTCTTTTGGAAGTGCTGCGGAAAAAGAAAAAAGATTATCTACGATTGGTTCGGTATTTGAAAGTATCGGTGCCCTGCTCTTCTGGGGTGCAGCGTTTACGGGATTATTGGTAGCAGGTGTATTCTTTTTGAACGAACCCATTTTTGGACTCGGTAAACCCTTACATCTTTTCAGTGCTGGTTTGATACCAATATGTAATATTGCGATCGGTATAAAGGTTTCGGTTGGCCTATTATCTATTTTCCTTGCCCTTGCCGCATTGAAATATATAATGGAGGACTGATATGAGTGAAAAGCCGATAAACGTTAACCGTGAACCGTTTACCGATTATAAAAATTTTGTTTTTGATTTTGAAAAACTTGATGTCTATCAACTTGCGCTTGATTTTGTTGACGAAGTTTTTGAAATTACTTCTAAAATACCGTGGCAATTGCAAAGTTCGCTCGGTGACAATTTCAGACGTACCGCACTTTCTATTGTGAGCAATATTGCTGAAGGCAGTGGTAAGATTTCTAATAGAGAGAAAAAGCATTACTACAAGATAACACTAACATCCGACCGTGAATGTATCCCAATGATAACGCTTTTGAAAAGGCGTAAGCTCATAAGTCAGAATATTTATGAAAATCTCCGCGAAATTTGCATTCGTATTTCTCCTATGTTGATTAAACTTGAGCAATCGGTTAACGGTAAACGGTCAACGGTAAAAGGTACGCACAATTATGATGTCGGTCAACGGTCAGCGGTAAACGGTAGACGATATAATAAGGAGGACTGATGGTTGTTTTCGCAAGTTGTATGATTTTATTTCTAATTGGTTTGTATGCAGTTGTTGCAAAGCGCAATTTAATAAAGATTGCGATTGGATTTGCAATAATGGAGTATGCCGTGAATTTGCTCTTTGCATTAATTGGTTTTAAAAAGGGCGCGATTGCACCAATCATAACGAAACTTGATATGCCTCATAATTTTGTTGACCCGGTCCCCCAGGCACTTGTTCTTACCGCAATTGTGATTGGTCTTGGAACAACCGCCCTGCTCCTATCCTTCATCGTCCGAATATACGAAAAGTTCAAGACATTTGATGTGAGTGAGATAAAGAAGTTAAAGGGCTAACAAGAATGGGTGAAGAAGGGAAAATAAGGTTGAAAAGGGGTAAAAAAGGGATAGTTGAAAAAGGTATGGGTGAAGAAGGAAGAAAAGAGATGAATGGGGGAAAAGGAGTGAAAGGCTTAATGGTCAAGGGATATACCAAGTTAATTGTATGGAAAAATGCTTGTGAATTGAGGAAATTAGTATATGAAATTACCAAAAAATTCCCAAGGTCTATAAAGCAGAATATTCAGGAAGGATACAAGAGAAGTTCAATTGGTGATTACATTCATCATCTTTCAATTGCCCAAGGTTCTCTTGGTGAACTTTCTGGCGATGTTGATGATTGTCTTGAGGATAATCTCATTAATAATAGAGAATATGCAGTTCTCAATAATTTAATTGTGCGGACAGATTATCTCCTGATGAGATTAATTCAATCACTCACCAAAAAGAAATTGGAGGTAACGGCATGATTAAAATATTATATCAAGCCGCGTTTTCCCCTCTTTACCCGTTTTTTCCCCTCTTCTCCCTTTTAATAAGGAGGAGAGCATGACCTTTCTACCACTTTTAATTGCTATACCTTTGTTATCTGCCTTCCTCATACCTCTTCTCTCTAAATTATGGAAACCATTTGCACCAATTATTGGCAATATTACTACTTTTTTATTATTTGTTCTTTCGTTATATGGAATTGCAGTAATCCAGGGATTTCCGATGCTCGTTTATAAATTTGGTAACTGGCCACCGCCGATCGGTATCGTATTCAGTTTTGATGCCCTATCGGCATTTATGACACTGGTGATTTCAATTGTCGTGTTTTCTGGTGCCCTTTTTGCAATCCGCTATTTGAACCATTATACAGGTCAATGGAAATTCTGGACATTATATATGTTGATTACTACCGGTTTAATGGGTATTTCGGTAACCGGTGATTTATTCAATATGTTTGTCTGGATAGAAATCTCTGCAATCGCTTCTTATGCCCTTGTGAGTTTCGGTATAGAAGCAGAAGAACTTGAGGCTTCTTTTAAATATATGGTTATGGGCGAAATCGCCGGTATGACACTTCTTTTGACGATAGCATTGATTTATGCCAAGACTTCAACATTGAACCTTGCGGATATCGCCCTTTCTTTGCAATCAATAAAGGATTCGGCATTCTACTGGTCAATTCTATCACTCTTGCTCTTTGCTTTTTCAGTAAAGGCAGCACTTGTGCCATTCCATTTCTGGCTTCCTGATGCCCATCCGGCAGCACCTGCACCAATATCGAGTCTACTTTCTGGTGTGTTTATCAAAGTCCTTGGAGTTTATACAAGTGCCCGGTTTATTTTTAATATATTCGGTCTCAATCGCGAAAATGCGCCTTTCTTCTTTAATATTCTCATTGGCTTGGGGCTTTTATCAATAATCTTCGCAGGAGTTACTGCACTAAACCAGAACGATTATAAACGCCTGTTAGGATATTCTACGGTTTCCCAGGTGGGTTATATAATGCTTGGTTTAGGGGTTGGTAATTTTTATGGTGTTGCGGGTGCAATACTATATATCCTTGCCCATGCACTTGCCAAAGGCTTACTATTTTTAACATCAGGTTCTGTAGTATATGCAACCGGCACGAGGGATATTAATAAACTGGGTGGTCTGGGTGAGAGAATGCCGACAACTGCCTGGAGTTTTAGATTTGGTGCTTTGTCTTTGATAGGACTTCCACCACTTGTGGGGTTCTTCGCAAAATTTTTAATCGCCATTGGTGCGATAAAACAAGGGTTCTTGTGGCTTGCAATCGTGGCAATTGGATTCAGCGGTGTTACACTTGGCTATTTGCTAAAGATTGAAAACAATGTGTATTTGAAGAAAAATGGGGTAGAGGCTAAAGAATCTCCATTCCTTATGCGTGTGGCAATGGTATTTTTGGTCATTTTAATTATTCTCTTGGGAATTGGGTATAAACCAATGATGGATTTTGTGATACAACCGGCGGCTGAGGCATTGCTCAGAGGAACTGAATACATCAATCTGATATTGGGAGGATTTTAATGAAACCATTCCGCCATTCCCTATCCCTTGAAGGGAGAGGATTAAGAGCCTGCCCCGAATTCATTTCAGGGTGAGGGTGAAGGGAGGTATGATGCTTCCACGGAAGATGGGTGAAGAAGGGTTAAGAAGGGTAAATAAGGTTGAAAAAGGATGGTTCCTATGAAATATGTAATTTATTTTGTAATTGGCTTTGGGCTATGGCTCTTATTAACTTTGACAACTAATTTAGACCATATTATTGCGGGTGTGATTGTAGTTCTTTTAGGAACGATATTATTTGGTGGTTATTTTACTGATAAGCCACAAAAATTGCTCCAGCCGCATAGATTATTCTGGTTGATAATTTATGTTCCTGTATTTATATGGTATATGATCAAAGCAAACCTTGATGTAGCATACCGGACACTCCATCCCCAGAGACCATTGAAACCAGGTATTGTTAAGATTAAGACGAATCTGAAATCCGATACCGGAAAAGTATTTTTGGCGAACTCAATTACCCTTACCCCAGGAACGATGACCGTGGATATAGATGGAGATTATCTCTACATCCACTGGATTTATGTTCAGGCAACCGATATTGAGAATGCATCAAAGATTATTGCCCGACCATTTGAGCGATTTTTGAGGAGGATATTTGATTAGCACCCGAAATCCGAAAAGATGTTCAAGCGTTTTACGGTTGCGAAATGCGCTAAGGTTTAGAAAAGCGGTTTCGTGTTACGACCAACTACAGACGAATCGCTTTTCGCAACCAACAAACAACGACATTTCATTTAGATTATTGAAATTCGTGATTTGTTTGGGATTTGATGCTTGGGATTTGGGATTTATAGAGAAAAGTGCATTTGCTCGATTTATTTGGCATTCAATGAGGAGTGTATTATGATTCTGATGTTTATAGTTCTTACCTTCAGTGCGTTCTTATGTTTATATAGAATTCAGCAGGGTCCGACAATTCCGGACCGTGCCGTGGGTGTGGATATTATGGGAACGATATTTGTAAATATTACCGCCCTCACTGCAATCTTCTATAACCTGCCTTATCTAATGGATCTGGCAATCATCATCGCCTTGTTCAGTTTTATTGGCACCCTTGCCCTTGCAAAGTATCTGGAAAGAAGGAGTTTAGATGATTAGCCCGATTGGCTGGATAATAATCTGGATTGGAATTTTGTTTAATTTGTTAGGAACCGTGGGACTTGTCCGATTCCCTGATATTTACAATCGTCTCCAGACTTCTACAAAATGTGTTACCCTTGGTTCATTCGGTTTAATGATTGGTATATTCTTGCTTTATGGCTTTTCCCAGACGGGTATAAAGGCGTTAATCTGTGGTGTATTCTTGCTTTTGACCAATCCTGTTGGTGCTCATGCCTTATTAAAGGGTTCTCTTCATTATGGAATAAAACTCTGGAAAGAGTCAATCATTGATAGATACGGTGCTGAGAAGTTGGGTGGAGAGCAGATAGAAGAAAAAGGGTTAAGAGGTGAGAATAAGGGTGAATAAGAAAAATAATGTAAGGCAAGGCTTTAGCCTTGCAAGAATATCCGGGAGGCAAGATGCGTAAGCCAAAATTGAGGGAACTTGGTGAGGCAATAAGGGCGATATTTAAAGGTCCTTATACAAGTAAATTTCCGTTTAAACCTTCGCCCGCGGCGAAAAGATTTCGGGGAAAGATAGAGTTCAATTTTGATAAGTGCATTTTATGCGGTGCCTGCGTTGAGGTATGTCCGGCAAATGCCCGTGCCCAGATTGATGATAAAATCAAAAGAGTGCGCCGGGAGATCCATTATCAGGAGCGTTGTATATATTGTGGTCAGTGTGTTGCATATTGCACAACAAAAGAGGGGATCTATCACACCCAGGAATATGACCTGGCGCAGATCAAGAAAGAAGGTTATGAGAATGCGATTGAGAAAGAATTGATTTTGTGTGAACGGTGTGGTGAGGTAATTACTACAAGGGCGCATCTATTATGGATTGCCCGCCGGGTTGGCGAACTTGCCTATGCCAATCCCAATCTATTTTTGGTATTATCACAAGAATTCGGTGAGGAGGCGATGCCCAAAATGCCTTCTCCACCACCATACCGTAGTGAACATTTAAGATTTTTGTGTCCATCCTGTAGAAGAACCGTATATCTCCAGGAAGTCTGGGGATATTAAAAAATGGTTTTTGGTGGATGGGCTTAGATGCTGGTACGGCAATAAAGCATAATACTTTTTCCAGAAAGGCTGGAAAATAAGACTGAAACTGGTTTATTTTCGTTATTTCTGGCTATTGTTTTTCTGGACCTTGTTCAAAAGCCCGACTTTATTTCCAACTGCTGTAACAATATCAATCCAGGGTTATCACTTCCGCAGGGTATGTGAGAACCGAAGCAAATTCACTAATTAAAGTATTAGTGTATTTATCTAATAATAATCAATTTCTTGATTTGATGTATATCTTCGGCATAGATTTGTATAAAATAAACCCCTGATTTCAATCTTGTGGTTGAAATTTTGGTGTTTAAAATACTATGATTATTGAAAATAAATTCCTGTTCTAATTGTCCAGTGATATTGAAGATTATTATCTTTTGCATTTTTTCACAAATTTTTCACAAAAAATTGTTATAATCTAATAGGAGGTAATTATGGCAGGATTTTCTCAATATTCATACATTGTTGCCATTTTATTGGTAATAATTGCCTGTGGTGGCAAAAATAATTGCCCTATGATACCGGTGACTCCTTCCGGACCAGAAAGTGGATTGGTTGATTCTTTTTATAATTTTTCTTCGGCCGCAATAGATATTGATGAAGATAATGTTGCACTTAGGTTTGATTGGGGTGATGGTGTGATATCGGAATGGACTGATTTTGTTGGGTCAGGCGAGTCAACAACCGCACGACATTCCTGGAGCACACCGGATATATATTTGGTCAGGGCACAGGCAATAGATGTAAATGGTGATACTTCAGGTTGGTCATCTCCTGCACAGATTGTAATCACGGGAGTTGGTGGACCATGGGTAAAAAGGGCAGAGATGCCGACGAAAAGGGATGGTCTTGGAATAGGGGTTGTTGATGGAAAATTATATGCGATAGGTGGATACAGTAAATATACCTACTACTGCGATAAGAATGAAGTATATGACCCAATGATTGATTCCTGGACGACAAAAAGTCCTATGCCCACCCCAAGGTACGGAGCTGGCGCGGCAGTAGTAAATGGCAAAATCTATGTAATTGGTGGTGAAAACGGTGGAGCACTTTCCACAAATGAAATGTATGACCCACAAACCGATACCTGGACAACGAAGGCGCCGATGTCATTTCCGCGGGAATGTCTTGGCATTGCGGTCGTTGACAATAAAATCTATGCGATCGGTGGTTATGCGAATGGAAATTATCTGGGAACGAATGAAGTATACGACCCGGGAATAAACCAGTGGTTTACAAGAGCACCAATGCCGACCTTGCGGGCATGGGTTGGTGTTGGGGTGGTGAATGGGAAAATTTATGTTATTGGTGGTGCCAATGATAGTGGTTATCTTTCAGTCGTTGAGGTCTATGACCCGGCAACGAATACCTGGGAGACAAAGACTGATATGTCTTTAAAAAGGGGTGGTTTGGCAGTTGGCGTTGTTAATGGCAAGATATATGCAATCGGCGGATTTGATGGTAAAAATTTCCTTTCGTTAAATGAAGAATATGACCCCAATTCAAATACCTGGACAACAAAGCCTGCAATGCCTACACCAAGAAGGGCACTGGCAGTCGGTGTCGTGAATAATAAAATCTATGCGATAGGTGGAATATCAGTTTTTGGTAATTATCGCTCGGAGAATGAAGAATTCAGTCCGTAATCGCGTTTTTATTGATTAAAGGCAGACCCGAAACAAGGTTCGGGGCAGGCTCTGAAGGTTTGCCCTATATTTTCGCAATTTTGATGTAATGTTGTGATGTAGGAGCCGCTTCCAGCGGCGATTGATCGCGGTTGGGAAACCGCTCCTACTTACTATAAGGTATTTTCCTTTTTTGGGGTTATATTCACTGCTATTCTTTCTTATGCTTCTTTTTAATACTTAAGTCTTGAAGTTATCCACATTAATTTCTTTCTTTTAAAAATTTTTGAAAATATGCTACAAAAATTTACTACAAAGTTAAGAACCAAAATCGTGCAAACCCGCATAAAATCAGGTTTTTTACCCACATTCATTTTCCTCTTGACAAAAAACATTATGTTAATAGAATAGACTATGCTATTAATAGGAATTAGTAAATACTACCTACCTACCTACCTACCTTATAAGTCCATACAGCTTCTTTGAGTTATCATATTTTTTGCGCAAACAATTTATGTTAAATTCTTCGCACGAATGCAACCATTTATCAGAGAATGGGAAGTTGCTCTGGCTAGTAACAGAATACATACCTATTGATTTAGATAAAACAGAGGAAAAAATTCTATGCCAAAGGAAATCGTCATTTTGAAAACCCAGGTCTTCAGGATGATTCGTCGATACTTGTATATTATGAGCAGAAACGCAATATTTATTCTATTTATCATCTTTTTGCTTGCTGTGATTAACATTTTGTTAATTATAAAATTGAGTACGAAACAGGAGATTGTTGCCTTAGGATATATTGATGCTAAAAATAAAATCAAGGTGTATTCAAAAATAAACGGGATTGTAAAATACATATTTGTTAAGGATTGCCAGGAGGTTAAAATTGGGGATACACTGGTTATTTTTGATAAAACAGCTATCGAAAATGAATTATATTCGCTCTTATTCAAACGTGAGAATCTTGAGGATGAGATATCTGAGTTACTTATTAGTGAAAAGAATTTATTTCAAAATTCTCTCTATGAATCATCTTGGGGGAATGTTAGTGTAGAGCAGTTAAAATATCAACTCGATGAAGCATATTCAAAATACATAATTGCAGAAACTCTCTATAGTAAACACCTAATAAGCAAATCAGATTACGATAGTAGAGTGAGAGACTACAAGATTAAACTCGCTACATATAATGTGTACAACCAGAGTGTAGTCATACAACATAAGCGATATAAGAGATTAATAAAGCAGAAAGTGCGGGAGTTACAAGTGATTCAAAACGAAATATCTACTTTAAAGAGTAAGTTAGCCGCAGCAGTAGTTTGTTCACCCATCGATGGTTTTTGCTGTCTAAAAAATGCACTGGATGTGGGAAAAAAAATTAATGAAGGGGATGAATTACTTGAATTGTTTAATTTAGAAAACATTTACTTTTCGTGCCATATAAGCGAAAACGAAGTTTTTAAAGTTAAGAGGGGAACAAAGGTTAAAATTTTTCTTAACGCATATCCATTTCCGCAATATCCGTGGCTTGATGGTGCAGTAGATGCAATAGACGAAATTGTAAATCCGGATGACTGGGGCAGAGGTTGGGTAAGGATGAAAATAACAGTTACGAATGTCCCTGATTGCTTGATTTCAAAGCTTTACCTGTCAGGCAAGGCAAAAATCAGCACTCATTCAGATGTACCGTTAATTACCAAGATTTTTGGTGTACATTCAAAATTTTGAAGATGGAGGATACAATGGCAATGGACAATGAAAATTCTGTCAACACTTCAGAAGTTTATTCGAATATACATTACGACCCGAGAGAAATTCATATTTTTAGAATTGAAAGCAAAAATTTAGCATTTAAATCTTCTACACTTGAAATATATCAGTTAGATGAGATGGCGTATGAATTTTTGACTTCTCCAAAAACAGCCATTGAAAAATATTCTTTGACTGAAATTAGTGACCTGTACGCTGCTTTATTGAAATTAGGCTTTTTTGATAGTCTCAAAGATGATAAAATAGATAATCTATCCAGTGTGAATGCTTCTCAACCTATATCGCAATTAATGATGATTGTGTCACAAGATTGCAATTTGAATTGCATTTATTGCCTTGCTGACAAAGGTGCTTTTTATAAAAGACACACGCCCATGCCACCCGAAATAGGCATTAAATCTATAGATTTTTTAATGCACGAATCTGGTGATGCAAAAATTTGTTTAGTTTCGTTTACGGGTGGAGAACCATTATTAAACTTTCCGACGATAAAGATCACCGTGGAATACGGCAAGAAAATGGCAGAGAAGTATAATAAAGAAATTCTTTTTCTTCTTTCTACAAACGGTTCTGTTCTTGATGATAAAATACTGCAGTTTATAAAGAATTATAAAATATACCTGAATCTAAGTTTAGATGGACCACCTGATGTCCAGAATCGATGTAGACCATTCAAAAACGGAATAGGTTCATATGACATAGTAGTAAAGAATCTCAAAAAATTATTAGAACATTATGATCCAGACAGGATATTAATAAGGACGACGATCACAAGGTATAATTTAGATATGATTAATACAGCTGAACATTTTTTTCAGCTTGGGGCAAGAAGACTTTCGTTTGGTAAAGCCGCGCCAAATGCGTTTTGTGATTATCGGATATATGGAATTGATCCTAATACCGCAATGGGAGAGATTTATCTTAAAAATTACCTTAATTTCTGTAAATACATGGTTGAGTGTTTTATGCAGCGTCCCGAGATATCTTTTGCTAATATGAGAGATATTGCAAACTTACATTTTAGATTAAGAAAACCCTTGGGCTGTGGAATGGGACAATACCAAGTTGCTATTTCGCCAAATGGCGAAATATATCCTTGCGGCGTGTTTATTGGACTTCAAAATTACCTCATGGGGAATTTGAATCAAGGATTCAGCAGAAATTGTCAGTCGAAATATCACCAGATTATTAGTAACCGGAGAAAAATTTGTAATGTGTGTTGGGCGAGAAATATATGTGGGGGCGGATGTCATGCCGGGGATCTATTGGATGATTATAAACCAATTTCAGAAATTGTCTGTAATTTCGCCCAAAGAGTTCTTGAAATAAATTTGTTTGCTTATGCTTATTTGGTTGACTTAGTTGGGTACGAATATTTAAATAAGAGACTTGCTAAATACCGGGCGGAGAGAACTTCTGCTGAGGGTACTTAAAGACAACAGTGCGGTTGAAAGGAGGTGATAGATATGGCACACATAAGGCTTCTTAATCGAGGACCAAGCGTGCCTCATACGACTGAACCACCATCGCCTTGTACCTGTTGCCCAGAATTAAACTTTGGGGCAACTGTTGAGTGCGATGGCCTTTATGTCTACATTCCATAAATAATCGCATCTCTGCAGGGTTCTTTCCGCCCTTATACGAAGAAAGGAGTTTAATATGAATCATGTTGTTCTAATAAAGTATCCTAAGCTTGTCATTTTTCTATGCCTCTTAACTTGCTTTCCCCACATTAATAGTGAAAAAAGCAAGTTAGTGCAAATAGAAGAAGCATGCCGCGAATACTTCAATACGGCATACACGCATAATTACGCTAAATACTTGCAGTTTTATTCAAAGCATGATACACCATCGGATTCTACTACTTTTGACAAATGGTGTAAAATCCTTTCTAATCTCAAAATTGTTGTGGATGGTGTTGAAAAGAAATCATACAATTCTACTTCATATTATAGAGTTTTAGTTTCCGCTTATACGAAAGATGGTAAGCAAAAAGTAATGGAAAGGATTGTCTATTTTGCCGATGAGAATGGTAAGATAGTTATTGTAAATTGGAAATTCTTTACAAAAGATTGGAAATTATTTCGGTCAAAATACTTTAATATCTATAGCAGGCAAATTGTATCTGATAGTATGATAACCGACATTGATAATTTTTATGAAGATGTAACACAGGAACTGGGAGTACAGCACGAACGAATCGATTACTATCTATGCAAAGACAAAGAGGAAGCAGGCTTGCTCCAGGGTAAACTAAGTAGTGCAGGTGGTACTTGTTTCCCCGGGAAAACAAAAACAATAATTGCTCCCGCGCTGAGTTATCATGAAATAGTTCACGCAATTACATATGCGATTATTGATGTTTCCATGGACTTTTTGGTGGAAGGAGTTGCTACTTACTATACGTTTATATGGGAACCACAGAAGCTAGATAGTATTATAGACGA
Organism: candidate division WOR-3 bacterium; assembly: GCA_039802205.1. Lineage (NCBI taxonomy): Bacteria > Pseudomonadati > Caldifarciminota > Caldifarciminota bacterium. Next base: position 34,502 of record JBDRWD010000011.1, on the reverse strand, counting down.
ATTGAGATTGAAAAATCAATTAGTTCCTCTTGATACTCTTATGTGGAAATTTCGTAGTATTCCTGAAGACATTGCCTATTTTGAGGCTGCTTCTTTTGTTAAATTCTTGATTACAAATTATGGCATTAAGTCTTTTGTGGCATTATACAAAGGAGCAAAAAGTTGGGACAGCCTTGTTGCAGCGTTACACGAAATCTATGGAAAGGCGCTGAATGAAATTAATGACGAATGGTTATTGTGGTTAACGAAGTAGGAAGTAGGGATTGGATAACAAATCAGATTTCGGAGTTGAACTAAGATTTATACGCTCTTTTATCTTACCTCATTGGAAAGTAGGAATTACAATTCTATGTGCCACTTTATTATCTACGGGCTTAAGGACCGTTAGACCACTGTTGATTCTATTCTTGATTGATGATGTTTTCGTGTGCAAAAATTTTACATTGTTGAAGGGCGTTGCCTTTCTGTATTTCCTAAATGTAGCCATATCTTATATTCTCCTTTTGCTTCAAGACTTTTGGATTGAAAAAACAAAACAGAAAATCAAATTTTTTATACTATTGGGTTTGTTTAAGCATATTCAACTATTGCCAATTTCTTTTTTCAGAGATAAGGAATCAGGATACTTAAGTACCCGAATAATATCAGACACAGAATCATTGGGCAACATATTTACTGATATATTTACTAATATTGCTACCCCTTTCTTTACCATTATCGCTATCATTTCCATAACATTTGCAATTAGTGAAATCTTAGCTCTTGCTATGATTATTTTAATTCCTATTTATGTTTTGATGACATTTTTATTTCTTAGAAGAATAAGACGAGTAACTAATGAAGTACAAGAAGCACAAGCAACCATGGGGAATAAATATCAGGAAGTTTTCTCTTCCGTTTATTTTATCAAATCGCATGGTCTTGAAAACTTTTTTAAATTAAGAATAATTAAAGATTTAAAAGCTTTAATTAAAAGGTCAATAGTAAAAGAATATCTAAGGGCAGCTATCTATGATACAACTTCTTTGATAACTGCCTTGAGCACATTAGCTGTGATATACATTCTTGGAATTCAAATTATGCACGGCAGAACATCTGTGGGAACGGTCTATGTTGTGATTGCGTATCTAAATATGATTTTTTCGAATATCCAATCTCTCATATATACAAATACAAGGATTCAACAATCAATTGCTATAATTAAAAGAATTTATCATGTTTTAGATACCCCTGTTTCTGGTGAATATCAATGTGGATTAGCACCTCCCGTGGTAAAGAAAGTGCGATATTATAATGTTACGTTTGCCTATGATTCAAAGAAGGAAATATTAAAACAGATAAATTTAGTTTTTAATGAAAATGAAATTACTGCACTGGTGGGGGAGAGTGGTACAGGGAAGACAACTATAATAAATTTGTTGTTAGGATTATACGATTCATATAAAGGGAAAATCTTTCTAAATAACACGGAATTAAGAAGAATTGACAAACGAGCTTTAAGGAGGATGATAAGTTTGGTTCCACAGGAACCGTTCTTGTTTAGCACTACAATCAAAGAGAACATAAAGATGGGAAAACCTGATGCCTCTGATAAAGAAATAGTAGAATCAGCGAGATTGGCTTACGCCCATGATTTTATTAACAATCTTCCCTATCGTTATGAAACGATAGTTGGCGAAAAAGGTGCTAAACTATCGGGCGGTGAAAAACAAAGGATTGCATTAGCACGCGCAATCATAAAGAATCCAAAAATTTTGATTATTGATGAAGGAACTTCCCAAATTGATTCATTTTCAGAAAATCTCATCCAGAAATCTTTGCAGAATTTAAAGCGCGGACGTATCATTATTTTAGTAGCTCATAGGCTTGCCACCATATTAGAAGCCGATATGATATTTGTGTTAGATAAAGGCAAAATTGTTGCTAAAGGAAACCATGATTATTTATTAGAAAACTGTGAATGTTACCGACATCTATTTGAATCTCAGATTGAAGCGCTAACACCAAAAAATTTATCAAAAAATCAGTGACAACATCTGGGGGGTTGACATAAAACGATTTCTTGTTATAATAGTCTGTGCGAAAAAAAATCGGGCAGGTAGTAATTTTTTACTGGTTGATATTGAGTTGTAGTAACATTAAGGTTGAATGGACTCGTCGATTTGAACCGGCCGGGGCAGGCAGTTATAAACTAAATAGTCTTACAGATTCCAAAAATATTTACATTTGTGGTTCTTATCAGAAAAACAACGGAAACGAAGTCTGCTTAGTTGGAGTGTATAATTCACAAGGGAATCTAAGATGGTGTCGATTGTTTCAAGATAGAATTTATAAATCAAGTAATGGAAGGTGTATCCTCTTAATTTCGGAGAATACATTAGAAAACAAGTTAGGGATTTATGTTTTGGCTACTGCGGTTGATAGCGAAAATGCTAATAATCTGGTAGTTCTCAAATATGATAGCTTAGGGAATATGCAATGGGCGCGCGGTATCCATAAATCTATGGTTGAACTTGATGGTATTTTGCTGGCGACACGTCAAAATGATATATTAGCAATAGGCTGGCAGAAAAGTTCTGAAGATTCTTCTACTTTAGTTATATCAAAGGTTCTAACCAATGGAGAGCTGGTCTGGATAAGAAAGCATTATCTACCCAACTGCGATATGGCAAGTTTGAAGTTTCTGATAGCAGAATCTAATGAATTAATTGTTGGTGGCGTTTTGAAGGATAAAAGAAATTTCTGCCATATGCTTTTTGATAGTTCTGGAAGTTTTCTGAAAATGACAACTTATGAGAGCCCTGGATTAGAGGGTGCTTTGCATGATATTAAGACTGATAAAGAAGGAAATATTTATCTCACGGGTATTAGTGTAAATGATGACACGGGTTATGATTTTTTCATACTCAAGTATGATAAGAAGAATAAACTGCTCTGGGCTAAGAAATATGATGGTCCGGCGCACAGAAATGACAGTCCCACGGGTCTCATAGTAGATGAATCGCTATCTGTATATGTTGCAGGGAGTAGCGAAGATGAGAATGAACTGAATAAGATTGTTTTATTGAAGTATGATAAAGATGGAAATATATTGTGGACGGAAGAATACTCAGATAATAAAGGCGAATCTATTAATCCTTTTTTTCTCTGTTCTGATATTTTTTTTTATAGGAAAAAGATTAATATAGAACGGCTATACATTACTGCAATTGCTGGGAAAGAAATAATTTTAATTACTTACGATATTGGCAGTCGCTCTTTCGGAGCCACCCGATTTGCCCTAAATAGTGAAATGAATAGATTGATTAACCAAGAAGGTTCTACCGTCGCCATTGAGACTAAGACAAATAATCAAAAAGGAATTGTCCTTTTGAAATTCGGAGAATTCAAAGTGAGAGGTATAAGTCGCTGGGATTAGGCTTTAAGATTAAAATGGGGCTATAGAGGTAAAGCAGTTGACATGCTTTTACCCATGATCACTTAATAAGTCTAAGTAAAAAGTGTGGTTTGCCCTATATTTTCGCAATTTTATGTAATGTTGTGATGTAGGAGCCGCTTCCAGCGGGGATTGATCGCGGTTGGGAAACCGCTCCTACTTAATATTTCTACAGAATTCAAATAAGGTGCGCACACCAAAGCCTGTGGCACCCCTTGGTTGATAGAATCGGTCTTTTTCTGCAAACTCTTTGCTCGCAATATCAATGTGAACCCATTTTGCCTTTTCCACAAAGTGTTTTAAAAACATTCCTGCAGTAATCGGTGATGCAAGCCTGCCCCCAGAATTTTTTATATCTGCAACATCACTCTTTATCTTCTCATCGTATTCTTCAAACAGAGGCAATTGCCACATCCGTTCGCCAGTATTTTTTGAGATTGCGAGCAATTTATCTATCAATTCCTGGTCATTACCCATTACACCAGCAGTGATTTCACCTAAGGCAATCGCACATCCGCCGGTTAGTGTCGCAATATCAACGATTGTCTTTGCCCCTTCTTTTTCTGCATAGCATAAAGCATCGGCAAGGGTCATCCTGCCTTCGGCATCAGTTGAGATTATTTCAATCGTTTTGCCATTCATTGCCCTTACAATATCTCCGGGTCTTGATGCCTTGCCTGAAGGCATATTCTCTACCGCTGGAATTATTGTCAAAAGATTGACCTTTGCATCTGCCCGTGCCAGTGCGAGCGTCGTTGCAAATACCACGCCACCACCCGTCATATCACCCTTCATTGCACCCATTCCTTCAGAAGGTTTTAATGAAATACCACCCGAGTCAAAAGTTACCGTTTTGCCAATTAAGCTTATTAGAGGGCCTTTTGAATTTTCATATCGTAAAACGATAAATCTCGGTTCATTCTCACTACCCTGGGCAACCGAAAGTAGTGCACCCATCTTGAGTTTTTCTATCTCTTTTTTATCCATCACTGTTATTTTGATCTTCTCGCTGAGTCCCAGATCTTTGATGATATCTTTAACCTTTTTCTCAAATTTTTCCGGTGTGAGATTGTTTGCGGGTTCGTTGGTAAAATCCCGTGCAATATTCTGGGATTGGGCAAGGATAGTGCCGAGATGGACACCTTTTTTTATATTCCCAATCTTATTTTTGTCCATCTCAACAATATAAAATTCTTCAATTCCTTTGTTATTTTCAACTTTTTTGTAAACATTGAACTCATAAAGGGCAAGGAGCGTACCTTCGCTGAGTGCTTGGCTTGCCACTTCAGGGTCAATCCCACCAATCCCGGCGCCGTGAAGAATCGTTCCTACTTTTTTTGCCTTTGCCCTTTTTGCAGCCATTGCGGCTGAACCACTTGCCTTTCGGATTTCTTCAATTCCGAATTTATCGGATTTACCAAGGCCAACAACCATTACCTTGCTGGCTTTCAATTTTCCGAAAGTAGGGAATACAGCGGTTTCACCGAGTTTCCCGGTAATCTCTTCTTTTTTTATCATTTCGGTTATTGCACCGTCCAGGGCTTTATCAACTGCACCGGTTCCACCACCGGGTATCTTTACGCCTTCAAAGAGGTTTACGATTATTATGTCCCCATCAAAATCAAGGATTGATTGGTTTAAGATTTTAATCTCCATTGTATCTCCTTTTAAGACTTAAGTCTAATTATAATCAAAATTATCGGAAAGTCAATAAGCATTATGCCTGAATTCCTTCTACACTTTACGGAGTGTATAATTTAAGTCCCGATAGTCAAGTTATAGAAGTTACCTATAATTCAACAAAAAAATGCAAACCCAAAAGTTTACCCCAAGTTTATAATGAAAGGTTAAATCGAAGAAATTATTTTTAAAGATTGATTTTTTTTTGGAAATATTTATAATTACAACTAAGATGGCATTGGATGGAAAAGTAAAAGTTATTCCAATTGACCAGCCTTTTTTAAGGGTTCTGGCTGAATATTTTGCGGATAAATTTCGGAATAAACTTCCGGATTTCTCCGATATTCTGATCGTATTTCCGAGTGAACGTAATAAATTTTATTTCCGGCGCTATCTCCTGGAATCCATAAATAAGGGTGCGGTTATTCCCCCACCGATGTTTACGATCGAGGAACTTATTGATTTTATTTACGAAAAAATTGGTGGGGAAAGGGCACTCATCCTTCAGACCATAGAGCGGAACTTTATTCTAAAAAAGACGATCGACGATTTAAAGATTGAATACTGGCGGGAGATTCCATTTTTAAAGTTCATCGCCATCGGTAATCGGCTATTAAATTTCTATGATGAATTAAGTCAGGAACGGGTAAGTATTGAAGATATAGAGAAGAAATCAGTGGAGTTGCATTTTTCCGAACGCTATATCAAAAACGAACTCCCGATTTTGCGCAAGGTCTATCAACGATATCGAGAAAATTTGCAAAAATCGGGATACCGGGATAAGATTGATCAGATTGAAAAAATTTATCAGAATTTTGATTCAAAGATTTTCCATGGATACGAACAGGTTATCATCGCCGGGATTGCTGCTGCTACTTCTTTTGAGAGATTTATCATAAAAAATATGCTTGAGAGCTTGAATGCTGAGATGATCCTCCATTCCGGTTTCCCCAGGGAAATTGCCTCAGCCGATGATGTCCATAAAGAATTCTATTTGCATTATAAATTGTTACATCAGCTGGGTGTGGATATTCCAAAGATAGAAGTGATTAAAAATATCTCCGTCCCACGAGCGATTATTCATATCAAATCCCTGGAGACGATTACCAAGCAGACATTTTATTTGGCCGAGGTAGTACGGAATGTCCTTACCAAATACCCGGACGCACATCGGATCGGGATTGTTTTAACCGATGAAGGATTACTTTTTCCGGTGACTGAAATACTTAACTCTTATCATATAGAATGTAACATTTCGGCGGGATTACCATTCACAAATTTGATCTTCTATTCATTCTTGAAACATTTATATGAAGCGGTAAACAGCAATTTTCACTGCCATGAGTTCTTTACTTTTATCCAACACCCTTTAATCAAAAATGCCATAATAGAAAATACAGAATTGCGTCCGCTCGTCTATGCGTTAAGAAAAAAAATGATACAGGAAAACCAGCGTTATTTTTTGAAGACCCCGAAATTTGAACCACAACTCATGCTTGAGGAAATGGGTAATAATTTTTCGCCTTTGATTAATTTTTTAAATAAGTGTTTCAGCACGGTTGAGGAGAAATTGCCCTTTGATAAGTATATCGCAAATTTAATCATCTTGCTCAATGAGTTGCTTTCTTATAATCAAGATCTAATCAATAAAAACTTTCCGGGGATTAAAGAATTTTTTGAGCGGTTGCATAACCTGAGTTATCTAAAGATTGAAGAAGGTGCCATTCCCCCAGGGATTGGAACCTTAGAGTTCATTTTGAAAGTTCTTCAAGATGAGAGATACCATATTGAAGGCGAACCGCTGAGAGGTATTCAGTTGATCGGATTACTGGAAGCAAGGAATCTTGATTTTGATTGTATAATTCTTCCTTCAATGAATGAAGGGATTTTCCCTAAGAAGAGTGAAAAGGATATTTTTATTAACCCCGGATTGAGAAAGGCAATTGGTTTGATTACGGAAGAAGAGCGAAACAGTCTTTACTATTATTATTTCCTCCAGCTCACCCGGGGCAAAAAAGAAGTTTTTATTTCCTATCTTACCCAGGAAGAGATGGATATTCCCTCACGATTTTTAATGAACCACCGTGCTAAAGAATTTAGAGAGGACAGCCTGCCGGTTGTTTTCCTAAAGAACGCTATGGAGACGAAAGAAAGGGAGGTAAAAAAAGATGATGAAATTTTAAAAGCATTATTTAGACGAATAAAAGACGGTTTGAGTCATACGCTTCTGAAATGCTACAAATCCTGTCCTTATCAATTTTATCTCAAATACCTTCTGGAGATAACCGAACCAAAGGAGATAACCGAAACATTTGATGCCCTTACGTGGGGTTCTTTATTCCATTCTCTGGCAAAGGATTTATACCAAAAACATTATCCTAAGGGATATAGCGAAGAACAAAGATTAGAGGTCGTGGCAAAAGTAAATGAGTTGCTCGACCAATATCTCAACTCCAGTAAATATGTTGCGCTGCCTCCCAAACCCGAGGTATACTTCGATATCTTTTTGTATAAAAGATTTTTAGAAAATTTTGTAAATTATGAAATCAAAAGATTTAAAGAAGGCTATATGATTCACCCCGGCTTTGAAGAGAGTTTTTTAAAAGATGTGATTGAGGTAGACGGCAAGATGATTCCCCTGATTGGTTTTGTGGACCGAATAGATACGAAAGATGGCCTTTATTATATCATTGATTATAAAACCGGTAGTTTACCCGCAAGTAAGGAGTATGCGATAGGTGAAGATTTCATTGAATTTCAGTTACCTATTTATGCTTTAATGTTTGCAGGAAAGGAGCCTGAAAAAATCGGTGGTTTGTTCTACTATAATGTTGGTAAAAAAACTGAGATAAAAAGTATTTGTGAAAAAGAAGCAATTGCCGACTATTTGTTTCAATTCCAGGAAAAAGTATTAACTCCTGTAATTAATGAAATGCTTGACCCTGAAGTGCCTTTTTATCAAACCGAAAACGGCAATTTCTGTATTCATTGTGCTTATAAAACTTTTTGTGGTAGGCAAAGATGGAGAGAATAGAAAATATCGCCTTGGTCTCTGCAGCGGGCTCGGGTAAAACCCATGCTCTGACCAAGCGTTTTCTCTACCTTTATTTATCCAAAAACAATTATCCTTTGGACTCACTTTATGCCATTACCTTCACCAACGCTGCAGCCTACGAAATGAAATCAAGAATTATCAGATATTTGGAAGTTTTAGCAACCGGTGTGCCTGAGAAACCCCAGGAAGTTGATGTCTTGAATTATTTTCGGCAATATTATCGGGAAGAAGAATTAAAAGAGATTGCTGAGCAGAAAAGAAATTATTTGCTTAATAATCTTACCCAACTGAATGTTTCGACATTTCATAGCCTCTTTGCCTCTTTTCTGGCGGTTATTCCCTTTGAAGCTGGTATCCTTCCGGATTACCGGATTATTGAAGAAGTTGAAGAGGCATTAATTTTTCAACAGGCACTTGATAAGTATTTCGAGCAGGCACGGTTCGATGAAAAATCATCGCGAGCACTTATAAATTTAATCATGCTCGAAAATAAAACGATTCGGGATTCGATTACCAGACTCTTTAAAGATTACACGCCATGGATTCAAATCATTCTGCACTTGATTGAACGGGAAGATTATTGGAAAAAGCAATACGATGAATGGTTTGAGCGAGTTTATAAGATAATAAAGAGATTGAGGGATTTTATGAAAGCGAACGTTGCCGCAACTCATACCAAAGAGGGTTCGGTGCATACAAATATCGCAAAGTTTTTAAACCGGGTAGACGATTATCTTGCAAAAAAGACCCCGGAAACACTAGAACCATTGCTTGAAGATTTCATCGTTTCACGGTTTAACAAACAATATTTTAATTTCTTCCGTAAGAAACTGGCAAATCCTGCAGAATTTGAGGAACTGATTGAAGAAATCAATCGCGAGATCATACCTTTTTTAGAGGTGCTTTCTAATTACGAAATTATCATTCAATTTAAGCCTATAAAACAGATCTATGAAATATTTCAGGAGGAGAAAAGAAACAAAAATGTGATATCATTTAGCGATATTGAAAATTTAACTTATGAAGTTCTTGCTGGCCTAAAAAATAATGCGGAAATTGACTATCTCTATTTTAAATTGGGTGCCCAGATTAATCATCTGATGATCGACGAATTTCAAGACACAAGTTACAAACAGATAGATATACTCATGCCGATTATCGACGAGATTACTTCCTACCGTCCCGAAGAAAAAAGTCTCTTTTATGTGGGTGATCCAAATCAGGCAATATTTCGCTGGCGTCAGGGAGCACCGGAACTTTTTGAACAATTAAAAGAAAGCTATTCGGAGAAGATAATTGAAGACCGGCTGGATAAGAATTATCGCACGAAAAAAGAGATAATTGATTTTGTAAACTTGATTCTGGACAAAAAAGACAAAGCCGATGAAGAAAATATTGGGGGCTGGTTACGGATTGAAGAAATCCAGGGGGAAAAAGAGGAGGTAGAAAGCACAATAGAGAATCGCGTGGTTGAGATAATAAAAGAATTGCAGAACAAGGGATATCGCGAGAATGAGATTGCCATCCTGGTAAGGAGCAATGACTTTGGAAGGAAGATTGCCGAGGTACTCTCCAAAAATAATATTCCTTATTTGAGCCGTGCCCGGGCAAGTATTATGGACGAACCCGATATTCAATTGCTGTTGAACTTATTGAAATTTCTGGATAATCCAGAAGACGATTTTAGCCTCTTTCATATTTTGGTTTCCCCAGTATTCCAACTTTCTGAGGAAACCATCCGGAAAATAAAGAGAAAGAATAAAACACTTTATCTTACCCTTGCTGATCACTATCCAAACTGGAATGTAACCAAAAAACTCAAGGAGCTCCTCTCTGTTGTTTATTTTATGAATCCTTACCAACTTATCTTCCATATCTGTAATACGCTGAAGATTAATATTTCCTATCCCATTGCTTCATTGCTTGACGGTGCAGTTGATTATATCAAGGAAGGATGTGGTTCACTCCACGATTTCATTAATTGGATTGAGCGGTATGGGGAGACCGTGGAAAGCAAGGAGACGCAGATTGAAGGGGTGCGGATAATGACCATCCACAAGGCAAAAGGTTTAGAATTTGAGGTGGTGATATTACCGGAGACCAATTGGAGTGAAAGTCACCAGCGAAAGTTTGTTTTTGTTTATTCAAAAAAATCCCAGCCGGAAAAGCTAATTTTATATAAATATGGTAAATACCTCTCACATTTTATGGAGAAAGAGAAAGAATTATCTCAGATTGATGATTTAAATCTTCTTTATGTAGCGCTTACCCGTGCAAAGACGGGTATTTGGATTTTGGGTTATCCTGACAGGAATGGAAAATGGGGATTGTGGTTTGAGACAATCAAAAGGAAATTGGGGGAAAACCCTTTACCCTACGATGAAATAACTCCGCGTACCGTACAACCGCCAAAAGGAGAAGAAAAAGTTTACACCCAACCAGTAAAGATAACCCCAATTTTGAAAGAAGAAAGAGAGTTATATTCACCTACCGAGAGGGGGGTCGAGATTATTGAACCTGCCCGCCGAGCGGGGATGAAGTTGGGCGATCTGGTGCATAAGGCGTTGAGCCGAGTAGAATGGCTTGATGATTTGAACCTTGATAATTTTATTGAGGATTTATTGAGATATATCAAGAATAATTTTGCCCGCATACCGGAAGAAGTCATGCAAATTGACACAAGACTAAAAACGCTTTTAACAGAGTTATTCAATGACCCGGATATGCGCTTTGTGTTCTATAAAGATGGGCGAGAGGTAAAATTTAAAAATGAACTTCCGGTTTATTTTGAAGACGGGAAACGTGATGTTTCTATTCATATCGACCGGGTATTGATTGAGCCTGATAAGGTTATCATTATTGATTACAAGACCGGTGCAGAAAAAGCCGAATATGTTCATCAGTTAAAAGTGTATAAAAAGGGTGCAGAGAGTTTGTATCCCGGGATGAAGGTTGTGCCGTTATTAATATATTTAGAAAATCCGAAAGGCGCGCGAATAAAATTCTTAGAATAAGACAACTGAGATTAATTATACTATCCGACAATATTGAGACCAAAACCGCCGAGACTGATGATGTGGCCTCAGAATCGGTGGGTTCAGCAATATTTGATAATATCCTTCTCTGTGCAGGTGTTAAATTCTACCTGGATAGTAGTATGCCTAATCCCAAATTTTTCGGCAAGTAAATCTTCAACTTTTTTAATAATCCCGGCAACTTCACTCGTTTTATAATCTTCACAGACATCAATGTGTCCTTCAAAATGAATATCTTTGTCAGTGAGTTGCCATATATGGACATGGTGGAGATTATGAACTTCAGGAATGCTTTCAATCGCACACTTGATTGCCATCAGATCAATCCCTTCGGGTGTTGACTGCATAAGGATATTAACCGTATCGCGCACAATTAGATAACTTTCCCGCAAAATATAAATACCAATTGCAATAGTCAGTATGGGGTCAACGATATAAATGTTAAAAATCTTTATTAGAATACCACCAATCACTACCGCAATTGATGATAATGAATCGGCAACCAGATGAAGATAGGCAGATTTGATATTGATACTGTGTCCTGCATCTTTTTTTAATAAAAAGACACCGAGGAGATTGGCGACAAGACCGATCACGGCGATAACCATCATTAGATTACTATCAATGGGACGGGGTGAAAAGAGTCGGGTAATTGCCTCTTTGAATAAAAAGAAGATAATGATTATCAGAACTGAGGCATTAAACAGGGCGGCGATAATCTCTGCTCGTTTATAACCAAAGGTTTTTTGTACGGTGCTTTTGCGCTGCCCGAGGCGGAAGGCAAAATAACTGATTAAAATAGCAATCCCATCGCTGAAATTATGGAGGGCATCTGAGATTAAGGAGAGACTGTTTGATAACAGACCACCAATTACCTCGGCAATGGTGATAAAAAAATTTAAGAAAATTACAAAGATAATGTTGCGGGCATTGATTTTGTGATTATGGTGACTACTCATTAAGAGATTATATTCCAATTTGTTGGATGGTCAAGGAGATATATGCAAAACAATGAAAACCTTGCACTATTAAAATATTTTACTATAATTGATGTATGCGTGAGATTATTACGATTATTGGTCCGACTGCGGTTGGCAAGACGGAGATTGCGATTAGGATTGCTGAGCAGTTTAATGGTGAGATAATCTCGGCGGATTCAAGGCAGGTTTATAAGTATTTGGATATTGGAACTGCCAAACCAACCATAGAAGAAAGGAAGAGGGTGACGTTTCATCTGATTGATTTTTTGGAACCAGACCAAAACTATTCCTGTGGTCAGTTTGCCAGGGATGCAGAAAGACTGATTGAGGAAATCCTGGCTAAAGGTAAGATGCCCATTGTATGTGGTGGAACTGGTTTATACATCCGGGCATTATTTAACCCTTTACATCAATTACCTCAGGCAGATAAAGAACTTAAAGAAAGATTGCAAAATTTATTAAAAGAGAGGGGTATTGGTTATCTTTATAAGAAACTCCAGGAGATTGACCCCCAATGGGCGGAGAGGATTGGACCAAAAGACAAACAGCGTATTTTGAGGGGGCTGGAGGTATATGAGATTACAAGAACACCTTTGAGTGAATTGATCAAAAAAGAAAAAAGAAAACCGAAATACCGAGCGAAATACATTGGAATTATTCTAAACCGCGATGAGTTGTATAAAAGAATTGATGGGCGCTATGATAGAATGATTGAGAATGGTCTTGTTGATGAGGTTAAAAAAATTTTAGATATGGGCTTTAAACCTGACTGTTATGGTCTGCGGACGATTGGATACAAGGAGATTGTAAAATATCTACAAGGGGAATGGGATTTGCAGACGGCAATAGAAAAGGCAAAAAGGCATACCCGGAATTTCGCCAAAAGACAGGTTACCTGGTTTAAGAAGATCCCAGAAATCAGTTGGTTTCATCCTGGAGATTTAGGAACACCAAATGCTTTACCTGAATTGGTGGGAACTCTGTTACTTAACCGATTTTAATTTTTCTTTTACAATATTTTCAACTAATTCAATTTGTTGTTCAATCGTTAAATTGGTAGTATCAACAAGGATCGCATCAGTCGCTTTTCTGAGCGGCGAATGTTCACGGCTGGAGTCATATTCATCTCGATATCTTAAATTTTCCAACGATTCCTCAAAACTGATGTTTATCCCTTTTTCCAACAATTCTTTGCGGCGTCGTTCCGCCCGAACCGCCAAATCAGCATCCATAAAAATCTTCACCTGGGCTTCGGGAAAGACAACAGTTGTCATATCCCGGCCTTCGCAGACGATATTTTTATCTCGAGCAATTTCCCTTTGTTTTGCTACCATCCAGGCACGTACTTCTTTAATCGCGGAAATAGGGGAGACAAGTTGGTTAACCTCAGGGGAACGGATTTCTTTACTCACATCTTCACCATCGAGTAATACTTTTAATTCACCATCATCCTTGATTAATTCAAGTCGGGTATTGGTTAAGAGTTGCTTGATCAATTCCATGTCAAGTCTACCATTTTCCCACGATTTGCCAGCCGCTTTTTGGAATCGGAGATATTTAAGGGTGAAAGCCCGATACATTGCTCCGGTATCAAGATAGAAAAAATTTAGTTTTTTTGCTAAGCCCCGGGCGGTAGTACTTTTGCCAGAGCCCGCTTTACCGTCGATGGCGACAACAAAATTCGCCATTAGAATTCTTTCAAACCCAGTTTGGAATAATATTGCTTATAAAAATTCCGGTATTCCCCGCTCTGGGCATTTTTGAGCCATTTCTGATTTTTGCGGTACCATTCAATTGTGCGTTTTAGCCCGGTTTCGAATGAAACCTTAGGATGCCAGCCCAGTTGGCGGCGGATTTTACTCAATGATAGGGAATACCTTCGGTCATGTCCCGGACGGTCTTTGACAAAGGTGATTAGACTTTCGGATTTATTCAGTAAGCGGAGGATATATTTTACCACATATAGGTTAGTCAATTCGTTCTCTCCACCAATATTATAGATCTCGCCGATTTTACCCTCATGGAATACCAGATCAATTGCCTCGCAGTTATCTTCCACATATAGCCAGTCGCGCACATTCATTCCATCCCCATAAACGGGTATCTTACGATTATTGAGCGCATTTAAAATAACCAGCGGAATCAGTTTTTCAGGAAACTGATAGGGTCCGTAATTATTAGAAGAGCGGGTGATCAGTATGGGTAGGCCATGGGTTTTGTAATATGAGAGCACGAGCATATCGGCTGCCGCCTTACTTGCGGCATATGGACTAGAAGGATCGAGCGGACTATCTTCGCGAAAACTTCCATGGAGAATTGATCCATAAACTTCATCAGTGGAAATCTGTAAAAATTTCTTTATCTGATATTTCAACGAAAGGTTTAATAGCACACCCACACCTACTACATTGGTTTTAATAAAAGGTGCTGGGCTCATAATACTCCGATCGACATGGGTCTCGGCGGCAAAATTTATCACCGCATCGGGTCGAAATTTTTCAAATATCCGACGCATTGCCGCAGCCGAGCTTATATCTGCACGAACAAAGTGATAATTACCTTTCTTCTCCATCCCCTTTAAATTCTCCAAATTACCAGCATAGGTGAGTTTATCAACATTTAAAATCTTGTAATAGGGATGTTTACAGTTAAAATAACGAATAAAATTGGAACCAATGAAACCACAACCACCGGTAATCAATACTCTCATAATAATTTCGAATTTCGAATCTCGGATTTCGGATTTAATAGATCATCCATCTTTGCGAGCCCAGTCATAGGGAATATCCGAACCATGGGCGGGTTTACGATATTCATCAGGATTTTGATAGTTGTAAGGTTCTGTAACGATATTAACGATAATACATTCTTCTTCACTGATGCACTTAAAACCATGCCAGATTAATCTGGGGATATGAATTAGCAGATGGTTATGGTCGCCGATAAAGAATTCATTGATGAGACCGAGGGTGGGACTATCCGTCCGGTCGTCATAAAGGACGATTTTTGCCATTCCCCTTATCACCGTCATATTATCGTTTTGCAATTTATGATAATGCCATGCCTTGACTACCCCGGGATAAGCAGTGGTGATATAGATCTGGCCAAATTTTTCAAAACATTCATCATCCTGCCGGAGAATCTCCATCAATCGTCCCCGTTCATCCGGTAGGAGACGGAGATGTTTTACTTTCACTCCGGAAATTAACTCTTTACCCTTAAAACCAATTAACTCTTTCATTCTACTAACTCCACAAAACTCTGGTCTCCAAGATAAAACCGGTGACTGCGCGGTGAGGTATTCGTTTGATTAATTATAACATTTTTTCCAATGATCGAACGGTCGATGCGTTTATTGATATTTAATATTTTTGCCCCCTCCATAATTACACTGCATTCGACCTCGGAATTTTCTATTACCGCATTATCACCGATCGAGGTGAAGGGACCAATAAAGGCATTTTTTATAAGCACATTATTTCCAATGACCGCAGGACCTCTGATCACACTTTTTTCAATCTTGGTGCCTGGTCCAATGACCAGTCGGCCATTCATAACCGTATCAATGGATGTTCCTTCGTTTTTGGGTTCAATATCTTCAAGGACCAAAAGATTGGCTTCAATTATATCCTCAGGCTTGCCAGTGTCCTTCCACCAGCCTTTTACCCGATCGGCAATAACATTATAATCATTATCCAAGAGCCACTGGATAGCATCGGTTATCTCCAGTTCATTACGCCATGACGGTTTGATATGGTCAATTGCCGTGAAGATATTTTTGTTGAATAAATAAACACCTACCAGCGCCAGGTTTGAGGGGGGTTCTTTAGGCTTTTCAATAAGCTTTTTGACAATGCCTTTTTCATCAACCACTGCAACACCGAATTCCTGCGGATTATTGACCGGGGTGAGAAGAATTAACGCATCGGGCCGAACTTTATTAAATTTTTCTATAAAATCGTTTACCCCTTCTTTTAAAATGTTATCACCGAGATACATGATAAAGGGTTCATCTTGGAGGAAATCATGAGCAATTTTAATTGCATGTGCCAGACCGAGGGGCACTGGTTGATAAATATATTCTATTTCGATTTTCCATCGAGAGCCATCACCTACGATATTTTTCACTTCTTCCCTTGTTTCACCAACGATGACGCCGATTTCTTTTATGCCGGCATTGACTAAAGATTCAATTCCATAAAAAATTATTGGTTTATTAGCCACAGGAATGAGCTGTTTGGCACTCGTATAGGTCAGCGGCCGCAATCGGGTGCCAAAACCACCGGAAAGGATGAGCCCCTTCATTCTAATTTTTTGATTATAATTATAATTGGCAAAAAGTCAATAATTAATTTATAAAGAAAATTGTTGACTTAGAGAGTTTTTTTGCTAAAATTATATCATGCGCAAGATTGCCATCTGTAATCAAAAAGGTGGAGTGGGAAAGACTGCGACCGCAGTGAATTTATCAGCTGGATTATCTCTGGCCGAAAAAAGGACCCTTTTAGTTGATTTTGACCCCCAGGCAAATGCTACAAGTGGCGTGGGCATTGATTATAAACACCTGGAGATTTCTGTTTATGATTGTCTTTTTGAACCAGAACTAATCTTTAAGGCGGTCATCAAAACGAAATGGCTTTATCTCTCTGTGTTGCCTTCAACTCCGGACTTGGTTGGAGCAGAGGTGGAGTTGGTGGCGGTGAGTGAACGTGAGCGCAAATTAAAAGATGCCTTAATCCGGATTGACGGTGAATATGATTTTGCAATCATTGATTGCCCACCATCTTTGGGTTTACTCACTCTCAATGCCCTTGTTGCCTGCGATAGTGTGATTGTCCCGATCCAGTGCGAATATTATGCCCTGGAAGGGCTTGAGAAATTGCTGAAAACCTTGAAGAGTGTTAAGGAAAATTTAAATCCCAGTTTAAAAATTGAAGGAATCCTTTTGACGATGTATGATGGCCGATTGAATCTCTCCAGGGAGGTAGTGGAAGAGATAAAAAAGCATTTTGCCGGTTCGGTTTTTGAAACAATCATTCCTCGTTCGGTTCGTATTGCGGAGGCACCGTCTTTCGGAAAATCCGTTTTGCACTATAATATTTCTTCCAGCGGTGCCCAGGCATATCTCCATTTAACCAGGGAGATATTAAATCATGCGTAAAAGGGCATTAGGCAGAGGTATTGAGGCATTGATCTCACGCGAGGAAAAGACTATTCTCCAGGAGGGATTTAGAATGATTCCGCTTGCGAGTATTCAGCCCAATCCTTATCAACCGCGTGAAAAGATATCCGAGGAGAATCTCAAAGAGCTTGTTGAGTCCATAAGAGAGAAAGGTGTGATTGAACCGATAATCGTGAAACGATACAACGATAAATATATTCTCGCTGCGGGTGAAAGGCGATTCCGGGCGGCTCAACTGGCGGGTCTTTCTGAGATACCAGCGATTGTGCGCGAACTATCGGAGCAGGAATTGTTGGAAATCGGTTTGATTGAAAATCTCCATCGTGAGGATTTGAATCCGATAGAGGAGGCTCTGGCTTATGAGCAACTCAACAAAAAATTCAATCTAACCCATGAGCAGATTGCCCGGCTTGTGGGCAAGGATCGTTCGACCATTACCAATGCAATAAGGTTGCTCAGTCTGCCGGAGAAGATAAAAGAATATTTGAAAAAGGGATTACTCATGGAGGGACATGCCCGGGTTCTACTTTCACTGGAAAACGAAATATCAATGCTCCAGGCTGCAGAAAAGATTGTTTCAGAACAACTTTCGGTCCGGGAAACCGAGAGATTAATCAAGAGATGGGCAAAACTTCCCAAAATCCGACCGGGTAGAGAAAAAGAACCAAATCTTCTTTTGCTGGAAGATGAGTTATCAAAGATTTTAAGGACAAAAGTGACTCTGGAATGGAAACGTAATAAAGGCACAATCACGATCCATTGTTTAAGTCTGGAAGATTTTAATCGGATTTATGAACTTCTGCGTAGATTGAAGAAAATTTAAAGGAGGTAGGATGTATAAGGGTTCTTATGTTGCGATAGTAACGCCATTTAAGGATGATACCCTTGATGAGACCGGGTTGAAAGAAAATCTCAAATTTTTGATTGAAAATGGTTCGGCAGGCATTGTTGCCTGTGCCACTACTGGAGAGAGTCCGACGCTAAGTGATGAGGAATATGAACGGGTGATCAAGATATCTCTTGAGATAGCCGATGGCAGAATTCCGGTAATTGCCGGGGCGGGAACGAATTCTACAGCGAAGACAATAAAAATCGCCCAGAAAGCCCAGCAATACGGTGCCAATGGGCTGCTGGTCGTAACCCCCTATTACAACAAACCAACCCAACAGGGATTGTATCAACATTACAAATCCGTGAGCAGTGCTACTGATTTACCAATAATAATTTACAATGTTCCGGGACGAACCGGAGTAAACATTTTACCCTCGACTGTTGCTCGTCTGGCAAAGGATTGTAAAAACATTGTCGGCATCAAAGAAGCCAGCGGAAATCTTGATCAGGTTTCGGAATTAGTCAGTCTCGTAGGTGAAGGGTTTGATATTCTTTCCGGTGATGACTCGCTCACCCTGCCGATGCTGGCAATCGGAGCAAAGGGTGTGATTTCGGTCATTGCTAATATCTTTCCCCGCGCTGTCGCTGATATGTGCAGATTTTTCTTTGAGGGACGATTTTCCGAAGCAAAAGAACTTCATATAAAGATGTTTCCTGTGGTGAAAGCTTTATTCATTGAGACTAATCCTATTCCCATAAAGAAAGCAATGGAATTGATGGGTATGGCAGCGGGTAATCCCCGCCTTCCCTTAGCACCGATGAGTGAGGAAAATACTATTTTGCTGCGAAAAAGGCTGATGGAATACGGAGTAAAATTATGTTAAAGATTGTGTTATGTGGGGCTGCTGGGCGGATGGGGAAAGAGATAATAAATCTCTGTTTGATGGAGAAAGACATGCAGATAATTGCCGGGATTGAGGAAGGTACCCACCCGCTGGTGAATAAGGAGATAGAAGGCATTCCCATCTATGGAGATTTATCATCGGTAATATCAGAGGCGGACTGCGTGGTGGAGTTTACCAATCATCGGGCAACGATGGAAAATCTAAAAAAGGCAGCACCTTATAAAAAGCCTTATCTAATCGGTACCACTGGATTTACCCCGGATGAGATTACGACGATAAAAGAATTTTCCGGCTCCTTTCCCATTTTTCTAAGTCCTAACATGTCTCTGGCGGTAAATCAGCTGATCGAACTTGTGCGCACCACAGCACAGGTCCTTGGGGATTACGAGATAGAGATCGTGGAGACACACCATCGGGCAAAAAAAGATGCCCCTTCAGGAACTGCGCTGTTGATTGCGGAGAAGATAAAGGAAGTTAGACCTGATACCGAGTTCGTCCATGGGCGTAGTGGTATCAGTGAAGGAAGAAAAAGAAATGAAGTTGGGATTACGGCGGTGCGGGGTGGAGATGTAGTTGGTGAACACCGGATTCTGTTCTTTGGTAAAGGAGAGTTTTTAGAACTGCGCCACTATGCTACAAACCGGCAATGTTTTGCCGCCGGCGCCTTACGCGCAATCAAATTTATTGTGCAACAACCACCGGGTCTCTATTCTATGGCTGATTTGTTGCAATATGGTATAGCTAACATCCATTGACAAAAAATTTTTGTTTAATATAATCAACTATGCCAAAAAGGAGGCAGATTGATTTGGAAGAGTGGCATAACCAAGATTGAACCTAATCATATTGTAACCCGGGGATATCGCCAGGAAGATTTGATTGGCAATATTCCGTTTGCCTCAGCCTTTTTTCTTTTGATCAAAGGTCGTTTACCCGATAAGCGTGAAGCAAAAATGATGGATGCAATAATCACCGCCTCCATCGACCATGGGACTACTCCACCTTCAACCCATGCGACAAGGATTGTGGCTTCTGCTGGCGTGCCCCTGCCTACGGCTGTGGCCGCAGGTATTTTAGCGGTAGGTGATGTGCACGGGGGGGCGATTGAAGATGCGGCAAGAATTCTTCAAGAATGGGTAAAGAAGATGAAGAAAGAAAACTGGAGCTTTGAACAGACCGCCCAAGACTTGCTCAATCATCTGAGATCACTAAACAAATACATGCCCGGTTTTGGACATCGCATCCACACCGAGGACCCACGCACCAAAAAATTATTTGCCCTGGCAGACGAATTGAATATTACCAATGACCATATCCGGTTGACGAAAGTCATTGAAGCAGAGTTCGCCAAGACTAAACCTTTGCCGGTCAATGTGGATGGAGCAATTGCGGCAATCATTTCGGACATGGAATTTGACTGGCGTTTGGGCAAGGCATTCTTCTTATTAGGTCGGTGTGCCGGGCTTATTGCCCACGCCTATGAGGAGATGACCAGGGAAAAGCCGATGCGCCGGATGTGTGAACAAGAAGTAGAATACGACGGACCATGGGAGCGTGATTTGATTAAAGAACCTTAGAAATATGACTATCGTCGAAAAAATTTTAGCCAGAGCGAGCGGGAAGAAAAAAGTCGTTCCCAATGAGATAGTGATGGCGCGGGTAGATGTGGCAATGAGCCATGAGAATGCGGATGTGGTGTTGAGGGCATTCCAGGAAATTGGAGTAAAAAAAGTCTGGGACCCCGAAAAGATTGTGATTCTATTCGACCACCGAATTCCTGCCGAGTCGGAGAGAACCGCTACCACTCATAAGAGAATCCGGGAATTCGTAAAAGAGCAGAGGATAAAATATTTTTATGATTTAAAAGAAGGCATTTGTCACCAGATACTTCCCGAATTTGGTCATTGCCGACCAGGAGAGGTTTTGGTGGGGACTGATTCTCATACTACAACACATGGTGCATTTGGGACTTTCGCCACTGGAATCGGCGGCACGGAGATGGCGGGTGTCTGGGCTACTGGGGAATTATGGCTCAAGGTGCCGGAGTCTATTAAGATTTATGTGCAAGGAAAATTTCGGAAATATGTGTCTGCCAAGGATTTGATTCTTTATATCATCGGACAATTAAAGGCGGATGGTGCGGATTATAAATCCGTGGAATTCTGGGGTCCGACAATCTCCCAAATGTCCATTGCTTCTCGGATGGTACTTACCAATCTGTCTATGGAGATGGGGGCAAAGAATGCCTTTGTTTCTCCGGATGAAAAGACGATTGAATTTGTGCGCAAAAGGACACAAAAAAAATTTCAGGTGGTATTACCCGATAAGGATGCCGAATATTGCCAGACATTAAACTACGATGTTAGTGACCTCCGACCTCAGATTGCCTGTCCCCATGCGGTTGATAATGTTAAACCGGTGATGGAAGTTGCGGGATTGAAGATCCATCAGGTGCTCATCGGTTCTTGCACCAACGGACGATTGGAGGACTTAAAAATTGCTGCTCAAATCCTTGAGGGCAAAAAGGTCCATCCGGAGGTGCGCCTTTTAATTATTCCCGCTTCGCGCCAGGTTTATCTTGAGGCCTTAAAAGCCGGTTACATTGAGATATTCATCAAAGCCGGAGCACTGGTTTTAAATCCGGGTTGTGGTCCTTGTTTGGGTGCGCACCAGGGTTTGCTCGCAGCAGGTGAGGTATGCCTTTCTACGACAAACCGCAATTTCAAAGGCCGGATGGGCAGTCCGGATTCATTTATTTATCTGGCATCACCGGCCACTGCTGCATTTTCGGCAATCAAAGGCGAAATCACTGAACCACAATGAAAAAATTTCTTCTTTTAGAACTTTTTAAGGTTCTCATCGAGGTGTTAGCATATGATCAGGGGAAAGGTCTATAAATTTGGAAACAACATCAATACCGATGATATCTATCCGGGTCGGTACCTCTCCATCACCACCGACCGCCAGGAGATGGCAAAACATTGCTTTGAACTTGCCTATCCTGATTTCCTGAAGACCGCAAAACCTGGAGATATCATCGTCGCGGGCAAAAATTTCGGCTGCGGTTCCTCCCGGGAACAGGCGGCAACCTGTCTCAAATACTTCGGAATAAGTCTGGTGATTGCCGAATCATTTGCCCGGATATTTTACCGCAATGCGATAAATCTGGGATTGCCCATAATGATTGCCAAAGAGATAACTCAAAAAGTTGAACACAATGACATTCTGGAGGTAGATTTGAAAAGGGGTGTAATAAAAAATACCCGCACTAAAGAAGAAATCCAGGGGGTACCCTTACCTCAATTTATTCTTGAGATTTTGGATGCAGGGGGACTGGTGCCTTATTTGAAAAAAAGATTAACTTCAACTGAAAAGGGGGAAATAAATGAGATATAGACTCATCAAAGATGAAATTGCCTATACCGGGGAGCAATTGCGGAGTAATTTTGCCTATACCACTTTTGGGATCGTTGGGGACTCCATCATTGCTTTTTGTGGTCCTTGCGATGTAAAACTCAAAGAGATGGTGGATATTGAAGATTTGAAGGCGGGTAAGGCAATCTACTCTGAATACATGCTCCATTTTATCGTTGAACATTATGATACTGACATTGAGAAGATTATTCTCCGACAACTGCTGCTTACCTGTATTGTGCGCGATGCGATAAACGAAATAAAAGGAAGACTCATTGTTAGAAGGGTCAATTCCGACCTTTATGAAGATGATGCTAAACTTTCTATTTCGGTTGCTACTGTTTCGCCACTTTCCTCGCTCATCCATTTTGGAATAAATATTACCTCTACCAACACCCCGGTGAAAACCAAAGGTTTAAAGGATTACGACATTGAACCTTATGAGTTTGCTAATCTCGTAATGGACCGTTATACAAAAGAAATTGAGAAGATTAACATCGCCCGGTGTAAGGTTAAATGGGTGCAGTGAGTGTTTGTCATTAAAAGTTATGCCGGGCTTTATTCGGGAGATATTTACCTCCATACAGGGAGAGGGGATCAGGGTCGGACAACGGATGAGTTTTATCCGTTTTTTGGGTTGCAACCTTTCCTGTAACTATTGTGATGTGCCGGAATGTCAGAAGAAAGAAGGTGTCTTAGTATATCAAAAGAAACACTATCCCAATCCCGTGGAATTAAGTTTTATCTTAGATAAAATCCCCGAAAAAATTATCGTTCTCACCGGCGGCGAACCGTTGCTCCAACCATTATTTTTGCTCGACCTTTGCAATGAGTTAAAAAAAATGGATAAGTTGATCTATCTGGAGACGAATGGCACCCTGCCTGGTGCTTTTGAAATGGTTGCAGACAAAATAGATATTATTGCACTCGACTTCAAGATACCTACGGCTACCGGTCGCCCGGCAATGTGGAAAAAACATGAAGAGATGCTCAAGCGGGCTGCAAAAAAAGAGGTATTTGTGAAGATTGTGATAAATGAAAATTTCATCCCCCGCGAGCTGGACCAGGTTGTTTCAATAATAGAAAAGGTAAATGATAATATTCCCTTGGTAATTCAACCGGTCTTCAACCGACGGATTCCCAATCTTCTTGATATCCAGAAAAAAGCCCTGGAAAGATTGAATGATGTGCGGATAATACCGCAGGTCCACAAATACCTGCGATTAGAGTAATCAGAAAATTTTCTAAACTATGCCTAACGAGCGGTGTTTTTCGAGGATACCATCGGCGAGGGCATCAAGGGCTTTGAAATCTGCTTGTTTTGGATAACCTTTAGCAATCACCGGTGTGATTAGTTCTATTTCCAAATTGGATATCAATTCTTTTATCTTTTCCAGCATCTTACCGCCCCAGGAATATGAACCGATTATTGAAGCAAATTTCGTCTTTGGTCTCAATGCGTTGCATAAATAGGCTGCGTAAAATGCTAATGGATGTGGTCCAGTGAGCACGGTTGGAGTTCCAATCACTATCGTTGCCGCATCAACGAGTGCCATCGCCAGTTCACCAATATCTGTCTTTGTTAGGTTAAATGGTTTGATGGTGATACCCCGTTCCATTATGGCATCGATAAAATATTCCGCCATTTTTTCTACACTGCCATGCATTGAAACATATGGAAATACCACTTCATTTTTGACATTATCTGATGTCCAATCTTTGTAGGCATTGATGATAAATTCGGGTCTATTATAAACTGGGCCATGACTTGGTGCGATGATATCAATTTGAAAATCACTCAACTTTTGTAGATGCCTTTGGATATTCTTTCTGAAAGGCATCATAATCTCGGCGTAATATCTTTTTGCCGATTCATAAACTTTTGCTTCATCAGTTGCGTATAAATCACTCGTTGCAAAATGGGAACCAAATAAATCGCATGTGAACAGGATTTTTTCTTCTTTTAAATATGTAAGCATCGTTTCGGGCCAATGAACCCAGGGTGCAAAAATAAATTGCAGGGTGCGGCTGCCGAGGGACAATGTTTCGTTATCATCCACTTTAATGAATTTATCTTCCGGAACCAATAATAGGTCCATAAGCATGCCCTTGCATTTTTCATTCGTTACCACTTTTGCCATTGGAAACACTTTTAACACCCTTGGTATACCGCCTGAATGGTCTTGTTCTGCATGGTGTGAAATGATATAATCAATTTTCTGAATATTTAATTTTCTTAGATTTTCTATCAATTCATTTTCTTTCGTCGGGTCAACCGCATCAATGAGGGCAGTCTTTTCCGAGCCAATAATTAAATAAGAATTATAACTCGTTCCATCAGGTAAGGGGATTAATTCATCAAAAAGTCGGCGGTCCCAGTGATTGGCACCCACACAATAGATTTTATCTTTTATTTCCCGAATATGCATTTAACCTCCTTTGGGACAACTCATTTATTTTCTGGTAGATAGGTAGTAGCGGTCTTGGGGACTTTCAATTTCAATTCCTTATGGTAATAATCATAAGTAAGAGGTTCTCCACTTTCCACCATTATTTCTGCTTCCAACACCTTGCCGATAAACAGGGTATGCGTTCCACAATCAATGCTATTAACTACCTCGCATTCAATAAAACCCAGTATGTTATCGATGATGATTGGGGCGCCGGTCTTACCCAATTTAAAATTCACATCTTTGAATTTATCTATTTCACGTCCAGACCGGAAGCCGAATTGTCCAATGAATTTGGGTGGGGTTGTTTTGGTAAGAATGTTAATAGTGAAAACTTTGCTGCTTTTGATATATTCATGGGTTAGATTCTGTTTGTTGATTGAAATTCCCATCTGGGGTGGGTGGGCAGTTATCTGAAAAACAGTGTTGACGATTTGACCGTTTATTTTTTCATCTTTTCGGGAAGTGACAACATAAATGCCATAGGATACCAGATGGAGTGCCTTTAGATTCATAAAATCTTTTGAATCTTTTTCACGATTTCTTCTTTGGGCACTGCGCCAACAATCTCATCTACTACTTTGCCGCTTTTGAATATTTTGATATTGGGAATAGACATGATCCGGTATTCCGCGGTCTTTTCCGGATTTTCATCAACATTGATTTTGGCGACTATCAATCGACCTTTGTATTCTTCAGCGATTTCATCGATGGTGGGAGCAACCATCCGGCAGGGTCCGCACCAGGGTGCCCAAAAGTCAACCAACACTGGTAATTCTGCGTTTTTTACTTCCTGATCAAAGGTGGCATCGGTTAAATGGACTACCGGCACATTACCTCCTGTGTTTTAAAAAACCTGTTCCACCGCCTTGATTTCTGGAATGGCGTCTTTTAATCTTTTTTCAATCGCCATCTTCAAGGTTAACATACTCATCGGGCAACCACCACAGGCGCCCGTCAGTTTTACCTTAACCGTTCCATCCGGCGTAACCTCAACCAGTTCTACATCGCCGCCATCCATCTGCAGATTTGGTCTTATTTCGGCAAGGATCTGTTCGACCTTTTCTTTCATTTTATACCCCCTTTATGGTCTACTATATTTTGATTAAAAACACCAGATAAAGTTTAGCACAATCCACCTCTAAGCATAACTAAAAAAAGAGCGATGTCAAGATTGACAGTCCTCGGAAAAATATTTATAATTTAAATCATGTGCGTAGTTGATATTGTGATTCTAATTCTTATTATAGTGCTAATCATCCAAGGTCTTGTGGTAGGCTTCGTGCGGAGTATTTTTGACCTGACCGGCATAATCCTTGGTATTTTTCTTGCCCTGGAGTATTCCGAACGGTTAAGTATCCCCAAATATCTCGCTTTTTTAATTATTTTTTTGCTCACGGTTATAGTGATCTCCCTGCTGGGAAGATTGCTCGCCCGATTGATCCATCTGACACCACTTGGAATTATGGACCGCTTAATGGGCGGCGGACTCGGTTTTATAAAGGGGTTGTTCTTTAGTTTTGTGCTGATAATCTTTTTATTTCTGTTTGGCAAAGAAAGATTGATGGCAAAGTGTGAGATCGCTCCAATGATTTTTAAAAGTGGCATGGCTATCGCACAACTGTTACCTGAAAAATGGTATAAATGGTTGAAAAAGATCACCAGGAAGGAAGAACGGTTTAAGGTTGAGGGGTATGATTATCACTTTTACATCTGATTTTGGCAATAAGGATTGGTTTGTTGCGGCAGTTAAGGGTGAAATACTTAGGATAAATCCGAGTGTCCAGATCGTTGATATCACACACGATTTGAAACCATTTGATATAAAAGGTGCGGCCTTTGTATTAAAAATGGTTTACAAAAATTTTCCTGAAGGAACAATTCATCTCGCGGTCGTTGACCCTGGGGTTGGGAGCAGGAGGAAGCCGTTGGTAGTCTTTTCTGATGGTTATTATTTTGTTGGACCTGATAACGGCATATTTTCCTACATTTATAACAATACTCCAATTGTTTATGAGATAAAAATGCACCAGAAAATTAGTCGCACATTTCATGCCCGCGATATTTTTGGCCCAGCCGCGGCAAAGATTAGTCTCGGGATTGCACCCGAAAAAATCGGCCGGCGGATAAATGAATTTTATAAATTCCCTTTTCCCCGGATAAAGAGAGTCAAAAACCGGATTTATGGAGAGGTCGTTTATATTGACAACTTTGGAAATTTGATAACGAATATTCCCATTAATATACCATTGAAAAAAATTGAAATCTCCGAATTTGGGCGATTTCCGATAAAAAAGTTTTATGCCCAAGGTGAGGCGGGCGAAATTTTCGGGATAAAAGGGAGTTCAAACTACTATGAGATTGCCGGGTTTAAAAAGAGTGCTTATGAGACTTTAAAAATTAACCCAGGAGATGAAGTTATCGGCATATTATAGATTTTGTTTTTTCCGAAAGCCCAACCTCATCCCTCTATAATTAATTGTTAGGATTGACATCCAAACTTGCATTTTTCCTGAGTTCCCTCCACTTTTTGTCAAATCATTTTTATGCGCTAAATTATTAGCGGTAGCCGCACCCTTCAAGGTGCGAAATACCCTCGGATTCAAAAAAATTTATCCGCAGGCTAAAGCCTGCGCCTACCATTTTCCCGGTTACCACCTCAGGTTGGCAATTTAAGCAAGGCTAAAGCCTTGCCCTACAAAAGTACCCAGCGCTAAATCATTGATTACCCTTACAAATCTTGCCTATAAGTTTCATCCTTCCTTCGCAAGATATAAAAAATATGGATAACTCAGGCATTTTTCCCCTTGACTTTTTTTTGGTTTTGATTATAATATATATGCTCAAGTTTAAAAATTATTAGATTTGGTCTTTGACAATCTGCCTTTTGAGAATTGTCCAGGGTATTGGGTCCCAGAAATTTTGATTATCCTTCTGGAGAGTTTGATCCTGGCTCAGGACTAACGCTGGCGGCGTGTCTTAGACATGCAAGTCGAACGGACATCCTGTTGTAGCAATACAGCAGGGTGTTAGTGGCGAACGGGTGAGTAATACAAAGGTAACTTACCCTGGAGTGGGGCATAACCCTGCGAAAGTGGGGCTAATTCCCCATATGCTCACAGGACGCAAGTCCTGGGAGGAAAGGCTTCGGTCGCTCCAGGATAGGCCTTTGGCCCATCAGCTAGTTGGTAGGGTAACGGCCTACCAAGGCGATGACGGGTAGGGGGTGTGAGAGCACGTCCCCCCACATGGGAACTGAGACACGGTCCCAACTCCTACGGGAGGCAGCAGTCTAGAAATTTGCGCAATGGGCGAAAGCCTGACGCAGCGACGCCGCGTGGGGGATGGAGTCCTTCGGGATGTAAACCCCTGTTGCTGGGGACGATGATGACGGTACCCAGCGAGGAAGCCACGGCTAACTCCGTGCCAGCAGCCGCGGTAATACGGAGGTGGCGAGCGTTGTCCGGAATCACTGGGCGTAAAGGGTGTGTAGGCGGTCTGGTGTGTCGGGTGTGAAAGCCTCCGACTCAATCGGAGGATTGCATCCGAAACTACCGGACTTGAGGCCGTGAGGGGAGAGTGGAACTCGCGGTGTAGCGGTAGAATGCGTGGATATCGCGAGGAATGCCGATGGCGAAGGCGGCTCTCTGGTGCGGTCTCCTTTTGGAGAGCCGGTTGGTTGTTATCTTCGGATAGCGATCAATCGGTCCTGACGCTGAAACACGAAAGCTGGGGGAGCAAACGGGATTAGATACCCCGGTAGTCCCAGCCCTAAACGATGTGCACTTGGCATATGCCGATAAGGTGTGTGCCGGAGGTAACCTGTTAAGTGCACCGCCTGGGGACTACGGCCGCAAGGTTGAAACTCAAAGGAATTGACGGGGACCCGCACAAGCGGTGGAGTATGTGGTTTAATTCGAGGCAACGCGAAGAACCTTACCTGGGCTTGACATGCTGGTGGTACTGAGCCGAAAGGCGAGGGACCCTGCTTCGGCAGGGAGCCAGCACAGGTGCTGCATGGCTGTCGTCAGCTCGTGCCGTGAGGTGTTAGGTTAAGTCCTGCAACGAGCGCAACCCCTGCCCTTAGTTGCCATCTTGCCCTTTTAGGGGTGAAGGCACTCTAAGGGGACTGCCTCGGTTAACGGGGAGGAAGGTGGGGATGACGTCAAGTCATCATGGCCTTTATGCCCAGGGCTACACACGTACTACAGTGCCTGTTACAATGGGGAGCGAAGCCGTGAGGCTGAGCAAATCCCACCAAAGACAGGCATGGTTCGGATTGCGGGCTGCAATTCGCCCGCATGAAGCCGGAATCGCTAGTAATCGCAGATCAGCATGCTGCGGTGAATACGTTCTCGGGTCTTGTACACACCGCCCGTCAAGCCATGGGAGCCGACAATACCCGAAGTCCCGCTTTAGCGGGATGAAGGTAGGGTCGGTGACTGGGGCTAAGTCGTAACAAGGTAGCCGTACGGGAACGTGCGGCTGGATCACCTCCTTTCAAAGAGAAAAAATTGACCCAATACCCTGGATTTTTTTATATCAAAATTCCAAATCCCAGAACCCAAACGATATTTAAATCCCAATCACTAATCGTTGCATTAGCAAGCTAATGCATTCTCAATTTTTGCAGAGCGCTCTCTCTTACTGCGATTTTTTTATTTATTGCAGAGCAATCTCTGCCACCACATTATCTCATATGAGGTTATACGGTTTTGCTGCCCGTTTTTTCAGTTCGCTGTTTGTTTCGGCACCTCAACGAAGAAGAATTGCCTTTTCCACTTTTTGATAGCCATCGGTCTCAAGTCTAACAAAATAAACCCCGGCTGATAATCCATCGGGCTTTATCAAGACCTCGTTTATTCCAATTTTCGATTTGATTATTTCCTGCGAATGCACCAGCCTGCCACAGACATCATAGAGTTTGATTGTTAACTTGCGATTGTCCGGGGAATTATACCGAATCTTAAAAATCCCCTTTGTCGGATTGGGATATATCTTATCAAAATAAAATGGCCTTGTAATCTGTGCCTCGCTACCCTGTGGACCACCGCCACCAACCTCTTCTGCATAAATCTCAAATCCTGAAAGGACTGCAATCGTGCCATTTAAGACCTTTACTTTTATCGTAATCTCATTATCTTGAACGCAGGCATCTGGAATCCAGGATTCCTCTATTATTTTTTCTCCTGGTTTTACCCATTTATTATGGTGAAAGATATCATCAATATTGAACTGCAATTTTATTTTATTCTGCTCCTCATGATACCAGGTCCAGCGAATCCTGTATTTTGTATGCGGCGAATGCAAGGTTAAATGATAGACCAATTCTGTGCTGTCATAATCAAATGTCTTATAGTCTTCAGTCCCCAATACCTTATACCCGTCCCTCTGGACCAGAATCGGCACCGGTGTCTCAGTTCCCATATCAAAGGCATACTTTGGCGCGACTTCGGTCAGGGGTAGATTGAGATAGTAGATATTGCCGATTGAATCAATCTCACTATACTCGGTCCAGACCAGGTCAATTGATGGAGGCTTTGGGTTGAATAGAATCTGGGGATAGGAAATCAAATCTGTAGAATAGTTTATTTCTATTGGATTTATTGTGCCACTTGCCGGAATCGCACCATAGTATAGATGGGAAATACCATCTTCTCGCTTTGTCCAGGTCAAATACTGTCCACTTGAAATCGGACTCTCACAACTCGCCACAGCCTGGGTCTCGCTCAAATTTTCTGTCCCAGTCCAGCCATAACGATACTTTATACTCTCCGCATCGCACCAGAAATGGTCAATCTGGTCCTCACGCATTGTAATAAATGGATAATCAATCCCATTGCCTGGATAGAACTCTCTGGTAATTACCGTATCTACAATCCGATAATACCTCAATGAATCACCCCTCCCCTCCCATAAGATATGCACCACACCATCATTATCAACCGCAATTGATGGAGAAACCAATGAATCCTTCACTATCTCACGATACCTAAATGTATCAACAGGAATGATGGGGAATGAATATGAGTCAATTATTTGATACTGGAAGTTTTCCGGATGATTGAGCGAGAATTTGCCATAGACCAGTGCCTGACCCTGACGTAGAATCATCATTATCACATAACCACTATCAGAGAGTGGATGGAATTGTGGTCCAAAGATTGACTCAAAGGTAAAATAGCCGATTGTATCTTTTATTGCAAATGAAGGTGCACCAATCCCCCATAAGAATGAGTTATAGGTATGGGCAACTGGAAAATCAGAGACTGTCCAGCCAGTTGCATCCCTCTTTGCGAATCTCAACTCCTCAAGGAATGCAGGGTATGGTTCATTGTGGGCATAGATAGAATAGAGATTGCCATCACCCGATAATAATGACGGATACATCCCCTGGGCAACGAACTCCGGCTCTGCCCAGCTCGTATCCTGTAAGAAAGTATGATAGATATTATTCCCGCTCGTAAATGCCAGATGCAAAACTCCACTCGCATCCCGAATCAACCGCCTTGAATTGTTATAAGCCGTGAATTCTACAGGTGGGCCAGATGGTAAAGAATATATGATATCCCAATAATGCGGTAGTCTTAAAGGTATTGGTTTAATAAGAAATGCGATTTTGTATAATCCAGTAACTGAGGTATTCCGCTGAGTAGCCAACAATACTGTTGGGGTAGTCCCACCCGGCAATGGCACCGCATCGTAATAGCGCGTGTTTGCAGTAAGAAGAGTAGCAAGCGTAGAAAACACACTCGGTTGCACACCAAAAATATTACCTGGTTCAGGTGTAAAAGTTCCTTTAAAAAGCACAGCATTATTATGGGTTATTCTTGGAAAATACACATTATTCCCCACTGCAGGGTCTTGAGTTACTATTATACTATTCCCCCACCCAGAATTGGTGCGCTCCCTGTAATATATTTCACCGCTTGAAGCCCAAACTACACGCACATTATTCACGGAACTCGCAATAATATCAGGTGCATCACCGCCGCCTACGGTCTCTATGCTTCCATCGGGACCTGCATATTTTATTGAGTGGCCCATATAACGGTGTATCCAAACAAGATGGGGATTTCCCAGCGGGTCGGTGGTTATTGAAATACCCTGGGGGCCAGCAGTATTATATACCACAGGATTTGAAGCCACAGGATTATCATAATTAAATTCCACTCGCTTCACTTTACCGGCACTATAAGTTGAATCTTCAACATAAGCGATATAAACCAAATCCGAAGGGCTTATTGCGATTGAAGGGTATAACCTATTAGGTTTTGTCAATAGTGCGAACTTATGGATATTTCCGGAAATATCCTGATATGCGTATGTAAGCATATGATTGCCCTGTGCGTTAGTCTCATCCCACACAAAACAGGGATGATTGTATGAGTTAATTGCCAAGGAGGGCGTAGATGGATTTTGCTCAGTAAGTGGAATGGCTAATTGCCAGGTTGTGCCATTGTTGGTTGATTTTGTATACCATATTCTGCCATGATGAACCAATACCAAATGGCAGGCTCCATCATTTGCTCGCCTTAAACTACGACAGTTGAAGTATCCCGCATTGTGAACATGATTGCCAATCGCTTTGAGGCTATCCGTAAAGATGCCGGGGGCCGATGGGATGACAACCGAATTTGAAGTATCAGAGATGTAATTGCCCGTAAATGCCCTTACCCGATATCTGACCTGTTGACCAGAATAGTTTTCAATATCATCATCATACCAGGATGTCTCATTTGGTCCAGTGGTGTGAACCACTGAATAACTTCCAGTGCCAATCTTCTTTTCAATTTTAAACCCCTCCTCGTCTGGCAAATCATCAGTCCAATAGATCTGCACGCCTTCATAAACCACAGGATTTGCAAAAAGGTCGTAGGGTGCCCAAATCGTTTGAACTGTAATTGTATTTGATGGTCCAGAGCGTAAAGAGCCTTTATAAGCTACGACCCTATATTGATAGGTTTTTGCTGGCTGCAAATTCTCATCGTGACACCACAAATAGGGTGTGGGTGGTAAATCTATCCACCCCGTTTCCTGAGTCCAGCGCTGTACAATAAATCCATCTTCACCATAAGGAATGCGATCCCATTCTAAATAAATCTTGTCAGCCTCTATAAGCGTGGAATGAAGATTATATGGATGCGGAAGATAATCAGTTAGCGTAATTCCATGGTTTTTAAAGGCATGTAAAATCTCCGGGTCGTGTGGAGTTCCATCCGATAAATTGGCATTGTCATCATCAGCAATGAGTGTGTTTTCTAAATACTCGAAGAAATCAACAGGTTGAGGAACAATACGCAGCGCCTTTAAAAATAAGTAATCTCCCCTATATTTACCTAAATAAGTTCTAAGATCCCACACAGCACCAGCGATGATCTGACCATCATGATGGGCTTCATTAATCATGTTATAAGGATACATAAGTTGATTATCTAAATTTCTTGGTAAACTGCCCGGGATTGGCACATCCTCACCAGATAGGCAATCATCGTTTATTGTGCAAGCTAAATAATCTGCAAAACCTTCTTCCATCGCGCGACTCTGAGAAGTAGGATTTGTCCCACCAATAAAATCTTTCCCATAGACATTCCAAATAATATGATGGCCATACTCGTGATAAATGCAGTCACTTGATAATGCCCAATGATAATTATAATAGCGTGTAAACCATAATTCTTCGGTAGATGGGTTATAATATGGTGATTCGCCGTCATATTCACTTACCCAAACTTTAATTGGATAACCAGCACCATAATACCAAAAAGGTTCATCCATTATTATCTTACCAATTCTCGTTGTGTGCCAATAAGCATTGATTGCTTCTTCCTCTTGTGAGCCTTGGCTCTCAGACCAGATATAATCATAATGGCGACTTCCGGCACTGGGAAATGTATAGAAATGAGAAGCAATTGGTGCATTATGTATCCACGGTGGAATAGCATCAAACCATTTTTTCCACATTTCTGAAATAAAAAACCCGGCAAGTTTAATTTCTAATTGATTTGTTGATTGCGAAGTGTATCCTTGGTCATAATAGTAACCGACGGCATTCGTATAGAAAATATGATAATATCCCGGATCAATGTTATAATAAGTTTTTCAAAAGGAAAAAGCCGACAATCTGGCGAATCATAACGATATTCCGGTCGGATTACCCCCATCACATGCCCATCAATAGTCCAATTACCATGAAAAATCAAATCAAATTCTTTCAAAATTTTACCAGTGACGGCATCAATTAGGATTCTCTTGCTATTTCTGGAACCCACTATTTCATTTGAGCAAGCGATTGAAATATCCCACACTAAGTAGTAACTTATTACGCTGTCCATTTCTAAAGGGCAAATGCACAAAGTTGCTGTGTGCACTTGCACCGCTCCTGTGGTTTCAAGCCTTTGCTCCGCGATATTTATTGCTGATTCTTTGGAGACCTTAGATTCTAAGGCAACATTCATGTCCTGAGTACTCCTCACTTTTTCCTCCCCCTTTGATGGGGGAGGATTAAGGTGGGGGTGATAAAAATGGATTTGT
>JBDRWD010000010.1 GCA_039802205.1 candidate division WOR-3 bacterium | reverse complement strand
ATCTATTAAATTTATTTCACCATTTTTGTTTTTGCCTAAATCATAACAAATCAAGGTCTTCTCAGCCAATATCGCCGGGCAATTCAAGAATAAACTTGAAGATGAGCAACTTGAGAGAACATTTTCCTTAATGCCTACGCTAAGGTCTTTTCGTTTGTAGTAAATCGGCGCACTTGGACCATTATTCCCATACTCCCTCCTGTCCTGCCAGAATAGATGCAAATACCCACCCCCACAGGCTAAAGAAGGACAATAGGAATGATATGGGGCATTGGTAAGCCTTTCCTCAGGACCCCAGGTCCTGCCCAAATCCGTGCTCATCCGATAATAAATCTCAAAATTATTATCAAATCCATTCCTGTCATCCTCCCAGACAAGATGGAGATTATTACCTTCAGCAAGAATATCTGATGCAACCGCTCTGTGCATCACCGTGAGCGAATCAATCTCTTCCCAGGTATTACCACTATCCCTGCTCGTCCGATAAAAAATATCACCAGTCCAGGAATAGGGCGAATATTTGTAATCGCACCAATCAATATGAACACCACCATAATCATCAGTAGTCATTGTTTGACTAAATGAATGGTTGAAGCCATATTCTGAAACACATATACTATCACTCCATGTCTGCCCCTCATCAGCACTTTCTTTATAATAAATCTCTACTGTAGTGGTTGTATTTTCGCAGGATAATACAAGTATTGACTGATTTCCCAGATATTTTATACGAGGTCGTGTCGCACAGTTAAAGCCAATATTCTGTGAAGGCAACCAAGTTGTACCATTATCAGTACTTTTTGTAAATATTACTTTCCCATCAGAGCGATATGCAACAACATATACATTGCTTCCAACGGCACATATTGACGGATTACCTGAGCCACCGTTAGGAATAGTATCTATCATAAGCCAGGAATTCCCACCATCCGTACTTTTTCGATAACAAATCCCTATACCATACTGTTGCCACACTACGTGTAAGTAATTACCGTCTACAGCAATCCAGGGAAGAACTGACGATCGGTCATCCTCCACACTCAACATCACATCCTCACCCCAGGTTAGACCAGCATCCGTGCTCCGCTTGTAGAAGACTTCGTCGTGTGCGTAATGCTGCCACCAAACAAGGTGAATTGTGTCTCCACAACATGCCGCCCTCGGATACCAGCCGCCGCCCTGCATAAAGACCAACCTTGTATCCGGTCCCCAGCCGGATTGGGCGTATGTGAAAATAGCAAGTAGCAAGTAGAAAGTAGCAAGAAAAGGCATTGCGGATTTACAAGACGTTGGATGCATGATACAGGATACATGATGCAGGATACAAGATAAAGACATTGCGAATTGCGAATTGCGGATTGGGAAATTGCCTGAAAATCTTTTCATTTATTCCTCCAATTAATTATATCATTGATACTACTGGAGTCAAGATACAAAAGTTTAAGATTTATTTTGTGAAGTTCATACTCCTTAAATCGCGTTGAAGACTCAAGGCACGCTGGAGGTCATCCCGTGTAATATACCCAAACTCCATCATTATCTCACCGAGGAGTTTATTTTTTCCACTATACTTATTCATCTGCACCCAGCGCGCCTCATTCACCTGTTTGCAGTGATAACTCCAAGGTGGATTAATATTTGGCCAATATTAGAGATATGTTCCATATCTCATCCCGGGGGATGGGGGCTCATCCCCCGGGCTCCGAAAGGGGGTTCAGGAGAAAAAATGAAGCAGGATAAAACAGGTTACTCGGTGAAGAAGTGAGTTTGGAAATGTGAAGTAAGAAAATAGTGTTTTAATCCCCATCTTCCCACATCCAACTTCCTAACCCACTTCCTCACCTAACTTCCATTATCTCAGAACTACTACCTTCTCTACTTTATTAAAACCACCCGCAGCTAACTTTACAAAATACACGCCCGCACCAAGTTGACGACCGGTATCATCCTTACTATCCCAGATGAGCTCATACTCACCGGGTTTTACATCTTCATCAATCAATGTCCGCACCTTTCTACCCATAACATCATAAACCAGAAATTCCACCCGCACCGGCTCAGGAACCGAATATCTTATATGCAGATTCCCCCGGACCGGATTTGAAACCGAAAAGGCAAATTTCAGTGAACCTTTTGGCTTCTGTTCCACTGTTCCAACCGGACGAATCTGGAATGAATAATAACCATCCTGGGGTGCACCAACTGGATCACAGCCCGAATTTGGATTTATCCACTTATCACGAGCCCAGAGATAATAATGGACAGTTGTATATAATGGCTGCGACGGAATCGTTGCCTGATAGACATTACTCCCCTGATGGGTCATTACA
Source organism: candidate division WOR-3 bacterium (assembly GCA_039802205.1). Classification (NCBI taxonomy): domain Bacteria; kingdom Pseudomonadati; phylum Caldifarciminota; species Caldifarciminota bacterium. Next base: position 60,572 of record JBDRWD010000010.1, on the reverse strand, counting down.
AGTCTCTGCCAGGCACCCGAATTTATCCGATAATAAAGATATGCAGAATCCACACCACTGACATCGGTAATCGTTGAGCGCACCGGGAACGGTCCGGTGAATGAAGTATCAGTCCATCTTGTCGTATTGGTAAAATATGGTGGTTCGTTATCAGTCGGGACAAGAATTCTAAAATCATCAATCCACCAGTCAGCATAATCATTAAAGAATGTGCGGGCGTCAACTGCATAACGAATCTTCACATTGTTGCTAATATAAGATGATAATGATATCTCCACTTCACGCCAGGGGATTGTATCACCATCCATCCAGTTATACCGCCACAATCTCGTCCAGGATGTTCCACCGTTCGTTGAGATATGGACTACCGCACTATCCAAGAATATGCCCTGTTCAAACCGATATTTATGCCAGAACTTCAGCACTGGATTTGTGAACGGAGTGAGGTTGACACTATTTCTCAAAGTGAGCATCATTATGTTATCATTCACCGTGCCACTATATGCAGAATGAGTTGGTGAGTGGTAATTATTCGTTGCCCAATTCCAGTTTCCAGTCTTATCCCAGTAATATAAAAAACTATCCAATCCTGAACCATATTCAAAATCATCTTCATATATCGCATAAGGAGGCGGCGGCGTGCCAATCTGGATTGAATAAAAGACTGTATCATCAAAATCAAGGGAATCATGTGGTCCATCAGAATGGATGATCAAACCGATCTTTGCGATATGACCCTGAGGAGTCAGGTTGTGCGCAGTAAATGTATAAGGATTACTTGAATTTGATGCAGTCCCTTGGGGTGGAATTGTGCCAAAGTTATAGAATCCGTTATTGATTGTGACAAAGTTATCATAAGACCTTAAAGTTCCAGTTGTATTATTCGCTGTCACTCCGCCAAGATTTTTTACACTTACAACCATCCTCGCGGTCTCACCTGGTTCAATAAGACCATTATTATTTCCCCCTGGTGGCGGGTCGGTGATCTGGGTGCTTAATATTGAAATATAAGGTTGATTTACCGTGGGTGTTGCCTGGACTGCCTTCCAGACATTGAGCCTTCCCCAGCCATAATTGTTATTAGGATAAGGTGCACCCTGAGAAGGTGTATCAACATTATCAAGGAGTATGTCATAAATCACATAAGGAGAGAGTGTAGGATTTTTCTGACAGATCAGACCAATAGACCCGGTTACATGTGGTGTTGCCATTGAGGTTCCCTGCCAGTATTCATATCCGCCACCTGGTATACAGGAACGAATGTAAACACCAGGCGCAGAGATTTGCGGTTTTGTTAAATTCCAGTCATTTCTTAACCAGGTTGATGGGTCATTGAATGGCGGCTGGTTAGGGGCAGGTCCACGGCTTGAAAAACTGGCGATTGCGTCGGTGCTATCAGTTGCGCCGACACCAATGACATTGGAATAGCTCCCCGGGCAACCCACTGTTCCAGGATTAGGACCGGAATTCCCATTTGCAAAGACTGGAACAATCCCGATAGAAATATAGGTCCTGGTTATTGGATAGAAGAAAGTATCGGCAGGATTTGACCCGCCCCAGGAATTGGAGACTGCTTTTATATTAACTGAATCCTTTAAATCCGCCATAAACTGCAAACCTTCAGCACACTGGGCATACGAACCAGAACCACTTGAATTCAAAACCTTTGCTGCCACAAATTTGGCATTGAATGCCACACCAATATCCTCTGAAAATGGACCCGGTCCATCACCACCCATAATCGTACCCATACAATGGGTGCCGTGACCATGGTCATCATAAGGTGTTGAAGAAGGTGGCAAACCTGAAGCAACCTTCCAATATCCTGACCACTTACCCTGTAATGCCGGATGGGTATATTCAACACCAGTATCGGTCTCACCAAGAATTATACCCTGTCCGGTAAAACCAGCAGCCCAGCAGGAATCCGCTTTGATCTTTCTGATACCCCACGGGGTTGCTCTTGAGGCGATCGCTGGCATATAATCTCCATCAACAATGTGAACTTCTCCATTATGCGAAATCCAGCCCACATCTGGACGCTTGGCAATCTCAATAATAACCTCTGGTTTCGCTTCAAGATGGAAACCATTTATCACCCAGAAACGCTGATGAACCTTGGCATCGGTCCTGCCTGATAACCACTGAATCAATGGAGTCTGACTGAGCTCAGCAATCTCACGATAGGTTCTTATCCGCTCTTTGATCGGATATGCCTCCATCGCTTCATAAGGATATGACTCCTTCATTATCACAATACATTCAACCATTCCATCCGGCGATGCCTTAAAGATTTGCTCATTGAGCTCGGTCGTCATTTTTCCCCGAACCGAAGGCGGCACCAGAACTGCAATAAGACTTAAGACTAAAAACATGACACCTCCTTTGCGCTATTAGTATAATATGAAAGATGGCGCAAATAATAATATTTAATCTCAAAAATTGCATAAAATTTCAATACTTTTAGCCCCAAAAACAACTATTGACAAATTACTAAATTTTTGTTATCATTTTTCCGCGGATTGCAAATGAGGATAGAACTTACAACAAAACTGAAGGCAATTGAAGAATATCAGAGAGAAAAAAATCTTAAAAATGTGGCAACAAGATATAAAATTCATTATGCGACATTGAGCCGATGGATAAAAAAATTTAATGAAAACAAAATTCTATATCATCGTCCCTGGAATCGCATGCCCCCGGAAGTGGAAAAAACAGTTATGCTGTTAAAAGAAAATAATCCGCAAATAACGCTAAACCAAGCACAGCGAAACTTACAGAAAAAAGGAATTCGCATCTCCATAAAGGGCATATATGATATCTGGAACAGATATGGGTTTGTCAAAAGACTCGTTGATGACCCATTCTCATTTTTTGTTCGAGAAACTCCTGAGACAAAAAATTGTCTTGAATATGTGCGACATCTTTTGAATAGCGAGTCCTCCCAAGAAAATTTAAAAAAAGCTGCGAGGATTGTAAACGCCCTCCCTGGCTACCCTGCCCACTACGATTACATCCTTGAACAGATTCCCGAGAATTTGCTTTCCTTAAGAAGAAGGTTTGACAAATTGTACAATCAATTCCTAAAAATTCCTACACCGGAGTTTTATAAAAAGATTCACCGATTGCGTCGGCAATTTGAAAGGAAAAAATTGTATTATTCGGCAATCATTGCCGGGCTCTCCGAAATTCTTGCCCTGCACTGGATGCGCACTCCAGAAAAGGAGATTGCACTCAATGACCATTTGAAAGGATTGAAAGGTAGACTGCGTGATCCAATCTTAAACTTTCAGTTGACCTTCCTTGAAGCGACTGCCAGGATAGAACTTATGGAGTTAGAGAGAGCAAAGAGATTGGTAGAAAAAGCCTTACGGCTCTTAAGACGCCTTCCTTACGCCGCTTTTTATGAATCCTACGGTGATTTGATGACATTCATGAGCGATTATAATTCCGCCTTGAGATATCAATTTAAGGCACTGGAAATGACAAAAGATGAAGAAACAAAAAATCGCCTTTATTTTAAAATTGGCTTGTCCCTCACCATTGATGGTCGACATCGCGAGGCAATAAAATATCTCAATATGGCAAAGATAGAGTTTAAAAATAAATATTTTGCTTCGTATGCTCTTACCCAGGCACTTGCCTATCTTGGCCTGGGAAGGATTGAAAAGGCCCTTTATTATCTACAAAAAACTCTTGAAAAATCTGAGCGCGAGCAGTTTCGTAATACAATATTTACAACAATTTGCTGTTACGGAGCAATTAATTGTCTGATCGGCGAAAAAGAAGGAGCAAAAAACTTGTTAAGCAACTATCTAAGGCTTATAAAAAAATACAAATTAAAAAGAGAAGCGAAAATAATGGAGCATCTGATAAATCCCGAAAATTTGCATTTACCGGCGGCTAAATTACCTACTATCTATTTGGTATATTTACTCAAATGGGCGAAAGCAAGTAAAAAAACCAGTGATTACCGAAAATTACAAAATTATGCAAAAAAATATGGCATCCGTGGATTTCTCCATCGCCTTTTTTTGTATATTCCAGAACCAGTTCATGAAATGTTGAAAAAAGGTAAAAACCCCGAAATCCCCCGTTGTTTCTTGCAAATGCCTTTATTTAACCCAGAAACCCCGGTTTATTATATAAAAATTTTAGGAGAACCAGTTGTTTATAAAAACCAAGAATACTTACGAATTAAATTAACTACTAAAGAATCAGCATTTTTAATTTATCTCGGTCTTAATGCATCTGAACCTGAAAAGAGTGTTTCTGTTACTGAAATTTATAATAACTTCTGGCATAAAAGCAAAACGCCAGAAGATAGATTTTCTCACATGCTTGTTGATATTAAGAAGAAGTTAATGATGCCAGGACATTTGTTGATGATACAATCATACTACAATTCAAAAATGCTGGTAAACAAAGGATTTTATATTGCCACTGATTACAGTGACTTTTGTTCAACCCTTACCCGGGCAAAGGCACTACAGCGGGCAGGGGAATGGAGTTTCGCAAGAAAAGAATATCTAAGGGCATTTAAGTTGTTTCGGGGTGAGCCGTTTAAGAAGAATTTTGATAACTGGTCCGTGGATATGAGATTTAGAATTTTGAGTCAGTTTGAGACCGAGGCAATAAATTTTGCTAAGAGCTGCCTTGAACACAGCAATAAAACTGACGCACGAAAAATTTTGCAAAAGGTCTTAAAGATTATCCCGGATGCAGAAGAAGCGAAAAATCTGCTGGATATTTTATCTACCGGTCATAAAAAATCATAGGATAAATGCATGTTTATATTTTTCTGTAAGGCTAAAGCCTTACCAGATGAGGGCAAATCGCCCCAAGCCCAGCCTTTGATTTATTGAAAAAGGTGTCAAATTAAAGAACGACGCAATTTTTATGTGGCTATCAGTATTATATGTATTCCAGCGCCCGGGCAATCAAATTCTTCAGTTCATCGCGCATAATTTCAATAATTACGTCTACTGAACCGAGAAATGTTATGTTGCCTTTCTTGATTATGACTCCACCATGCATTTTATCCTCTTTAATCACGAAGTTACAATTTTCCTGTTTCAAAAACTTCTCCAGTTGAGGTCGGTAGCGCTTAATATCATCGGATGACAGGTATAACTCACCTTCTTTTTCTCCGCTCTTTTTTATTAGTTGCTTGAGAAAATCAAGATAACTTTTATGCTCAGACAATTTTTTCAAAGCAGATTGGAGTACCTCATCGATGTAAGTCTGCATCTCTGCCGTAATTTTCTTATTGTATTCCAATTTTAATTGCGCTAGTGCCCTTAATACCTCTTCCTGTTTTTTCTTTTCAATCTCGGTATGCAAGCTTTTCTCTGCCCAGGCAATCTTTTCTTGATACTCTTTTTTCAATTTTTCAATTTCCGCCGCATAATGTTCTCTTATCTTCTCGGCTTCTTTTCGGGCATCGCTTAAAATTTTTTCTACAACGCTTTTCATATTTAGAGTTTCATTCCCATCAGACTCAGAATCGTAACAATCAAACCCAACACTGCATAGATTTCTACCAGAATTCCATAAATTACTGCCTTTGCCGATTCTTGAGGTCTCTTTGCTACCATCTCTACACCCGCAGTGCAAACTTTACCCTGCCAGATTGCGGAAACCAGACCAGCCAGGGCTACAGGCATGCACGCAAAGAACAATTGTAAACCCTGCCACAATGAGATTGCCGGAACCGTGCCACCCAGAAGACCTATCTTGGTCAGCAATAAGAATGCACCTAAGAATCCATAAAATCCCTGAGTTCCGGGCAGTGCCACCAAGATTAATAATTGCCCGAACTTATCCGGATCCTCACTCAGGACACCATTGGCAGCCTGAGCGGTGTAACCTATGCCAATTGCGGAACCAATGCCCGCAAGAATTGCGGCTAGGGCACCCCCGGCAATGGCAATTGCTAAACCTAATGGATCGGTCATAATTCCTCCTATTTTTATTTTATCTCCACATATCTTGTCTCCAGACCAAATGGCCGAAAGAGTTTTCCACCACCGGTGTAAAAACGTCCAAAAAATTCGATATAGTGGAGACGCATAGTGTGAATAAACCCACCTAATGCATTGATTAAAATATTGAAACTATGCCCACCGATCAACACGATTATCGTTAGAAAAATACCAATCACAGGAACCTTTAAGAGCATCCAGGCGATCATATTCACCGTAATTGCGATGCCACCGGTAACCATACCCAATGCCATCAATCGGATATAGGAAAGAATATTGCTGACAAATGAAGTTATGCCATAGAGTGTGTAAAGACCCCATGCCATCCGGATTAATACTTTCTTTCCCTTTTTAATCCGGAAAATATTCACGACCAATAAAGCTCCAGCGAGATACTTGAAAAACGGTGGGAAGAGCTTCATCAATGTGCCGAGCAAAAATAAGACAAACAGTGTCCATAAGAGCTGATCAATCAAAGGTGGATTACCGGAGCGATTGGAATAGAGGATGATCCCGGTAACGGCAAGAAGTATTAAAACCTTAAGGATCGGTGATTTGAGAATTGTAAAATAAAGCGGAATGCACACAATCAATACTACCCAGGTAAGATTTTCAAATATCGCCCGAGCGTACTCTTTGTTTCGAAGGTCATCAAAGACTTCAATCATTACTCCCAGTAAAACATGGATATATCCGATACTCAAAGAGAGATAAAAAAAGGGCATCGGATTGGTAAGTGGATCAAAGAGCATCAATTTTTTAAAGTTTTTAAAAAATGGAATACCAATCAAATCAAAGAGATTACCAGCCCAGCCTCCAACCATACTCCCGGTAAAGATGGTGATAATACCCCCTACAAATAAAATCCATAAAAGACTCTTATCACCCGGCACCCGCCGCATAAGGTATAAAGAGAATAGAGCAAGAAATATCCCATAGATAGCATCGGTCAGGCAAAGGGCAAAAAAGAGCGGGAAAAATACGGCAATGAATGGTGTTGGATCATATTCTTTCTGCTCGGGCATACTATAGAGTCTAATCAACATCTCATAAGGTGTACTCCACCAGGGGTTTTCAATTGCCACCGGTGGTTTCTCTTCGGTGTCGGGAGAAATTTTTTGATAACCAGCAAATTTAAATTCGCCAACAAGTTTTTCGATTTTGTCAAGGTCTTTCTTTTTAACCCAGCCAATGATATTCACGGTCTGGGATGTTTCCGGCAATGCGGCTGCCACTCCATGCTTTCTGAATTCATTTTCTAACCAATCATAGACAATCTTCAAATTCATAATCTCTTGAGCCAGTTCAGCTTCTCGACGGTCTAATTCCGAGATTCGTAAATTAATCCGCTCAATCTCCTCACTCCATGCCGCAATCAGCTCTGCTGGGGTTTTGGGGACATCCGGCAGTTCAATGATTTCGCATCCGAGTTCCAGAAGTTTACCTTTAAATCTCTGGAGATCTTCTTTGGATACAAAGAAAGTGCCAAAAATCTTTGTCCCCACTCGATTGATAGTCTCAAAAGAAAAGGATATTTCAGCAATCAATTCCTCAATCTTTTTGAAGGTATCTTCAGATTTAATCTGGACAGGGATGGTCTCAATCTGTTTAAAACTTTTTAGTTCGTTTAACTTATATGATAAAGGCTGAAAAGGTGTCAGGAGGGAAATCATGTTGCGCAAATTCTGCAATTCATTGCGCAACTCCTCACGTTCTTTTTTTATCTTTTCAAGCTCTGCGGTGGTGTGTCGGAAGTCATACCTTTTAGTGAGTTGTTCAAAATCCTCTAAACGCAAAGGAATACGTGGTGGCACAAAATTGTCTAAAACCCCTTTTTTTTGATAGGTTGAAATCTGGGTAATCGCTTCTTTTATTTTTTCCAGGTCCTCCGGGGCATAAACCGGAGCCTCTTTTGACTCGGTAATATGAATTATCCTGAGTTTGTGGAGTCGGTCGATAAACTGATCTTTTATACTTTTGTGGACGACGATTACTATCTTTTCTAACGGGACGACGGCCATTTTAGTATCAGTTTCTGAACTTCCTCTATTGCTTTTTCTTTGTTCTCTTGAAATTTTTCTTTTAAATCCCGCCGCAGTTGCTCATATTCTTTATCAAGCAACTTTTTTTGTGCTTCGATGATCTGCCTGGCTTCATCTTTGCTCGCCTGTAATAATATAACTCTTTTCTTATTGATCTCTTCCAGCCTTCTCTCTAATTCCTCTTTCGCTTTTTGCAGCTCCTCAATTCCCTGCCTTTCAGCTTCTTGCTTTATATTCTCACCTTCTATCTCAGCCTTTTTAATTTCTTCAATTAGATCCATATTGCCTACCTTTTGCCTAAAATTTCTTTCACCCTCATTAACCGAGTTAAATCCGACCTTTCAATTTCGGATAACTTTAAATTTATGTATTTAATCGTCTCTTCAATGGCAGGAATAAGAATAAATTCCAAGGCATTCACCCGACGTCGCGTTTTCTCAATTTCAATGGATAGAATTTCCAGTGCCTTTTCCAGTTCGGCAATCTTCAATAAACCCTCCAGCAAAAGGTCAATCTTCCTTAATGCCTGATCCAGGTCACCCGAGGTATTCAAAAATCCATAACTGAGCATCGTCCCCGAAATTTTTTTTATAAACCTCGGAATGCGCACATTGAATATCCGCTCTTCATAGTATTCAATTTCAATCTTTTTATCTGAACCCAGAAGGGCTTCTTCAGTAACATCTGGTGCCTGCTTGCTGGATGCAAAATAGAAAAAGCTATAGGCTCTGTTAAGCTCTTCTTCTATCTGCAATCGCAAGACCTGAATCTGTTTTACCAGTTCCATTACTTTTCGCACCAGTTCATCCTGTTTATCTTTTAATAATTTATGCCCGCGCCGGGCAATGATATTACGCCGTTTGAGTCTGAGCAGTTGCATCCGGGTTGGTGGTATATCCAGGCGCATTTTAATCCTTATGCGTGAATATCAGGATTGTCATAGTATTTCCTCAAATATTCCTCACGCACCCGTTTCATCTCACTCCGGGGCACCAGTCTTAATAGCTCCCAGCCTAAATTCAATGTCTGCTCAATTGAACGATTCTCATACTCACCCTGATTTATATACCGTTGTTCGAAAACAGTAGCAAACTTTAAATAGATTTTATCAAGGTCGGAAAGTGCCGCCTCACCGAGGATGATCGCCAGTTCCTGGGCTTCCTTGCCTCGGGAATAACAGGCAATCAGTTGATTAAATAAGTCAGCATGGTCTTCGCGGGTCTTACCTTTGCCAATCCCTTTATCTTTTAGGCGTGATAATGACTGCATGACATCCACCGGCGGTAGAATTTTTTTACGGTATAAGGCACGGGAGAGGATTATCTGTCCCTCGGTTATATAGCCGGTTAAGTCAGGGATTGGATGGGTCTTGTCATCCTCGGGCATGGTGAGGATGGGAATAAGTGTAATGGAACCTTGCTTCCCTTTTATTCTCCCGGAACGCTCATAAATCGTAGCCAAATCGGTGTAAAGATAGCCTGGGTAACCGCGCCGACCCGGAATCTCCTTGCGCGCCGCTGAAATCTCTCTAAGTGCCTCAGCATAATTGGTCATGTCCGTGAGAATGACCAGAATGTGATAACCTTTGGTGAATGCTAAATATTCGGCGACGGTAAGCACGACCCGCGGTGTTGAAACTCGTTCGATCGCCGGATCATCGGAAAGGTTTAAAAATAATACTACTTTTTCCAATGCCCCGGTGGTGGTAAAATTTTCAATGAAAAAATTTGCTTCTTCAAAAGTAATGCCCATGGCACCGAAGACGATTGCAAATTCCTGTCCTTCCTGTAAGACCGTAGCCTGTCTCACAATCTGGGCAGCAAGACGGTTATGTGGTAATCCCGAGCCGGAAAAAATCGGTAGTTTCTGACCGCGCACCAAGGTATTTATACCATCGATTGCCGAAATACCGGTCTGAATAAACTCATTGGGATAGTCCCGGGCAGTAGGATTTATCGGTGCACCATTGATATCCAGAAGCGCTTCGGGCACGATCTCCGGACCCTCATCGATCGGCCGGCCCAGACCATCAAAAATCCTGCCCAGCATTTTTGATGATACCCCAATCTTCAGTGTGCGCGCCAAGAACCGGACTCGACAATTTGCCACATCAATTCCTGAAGAGCCTTCAAATATCTGAACGAGTGCCTTGTCTCCATCTACCTCCAGTACTCGCCCCCTTTTCCTTTCTCCATGTGGGGTATAAATCTCAACGAGTTCTTCGTATTTTACGCCCTGGGTCCCTTCCACTAAAAGGAGTGGACCACTGACATTGGCGATGCTTGTGTATTCCTTTATCATCTTAAAGCTCCTGCGGATTGTTTGTTCAACAGTTCTTTGAAATCTTTTATTATTTCTGCCTTTATCTCATCAATCTGGGACAGATTTTTTTCTTCAATGTATTTTGCCCGGGCAATCTTCTCCCGGACCGGCATTTGAACAATTTCAGTAAAAGGAACTCCACTATTCAATGCCTCCTGTGCCTGGTTATAAAAGAAGAGACAAAGGTCGAGCATTTTATACTGTTTTAGTAAAGAGGTATATGTATCAATCTCATGAAAGGCATTCTGATGGAGAAAATCCTCGCGGATGGAGCGAGCGCCTTCCAGAAGCAAACGGTCTTGCGGCGATAACGCATCTACTCCTACCAGCCGGACTATCTCCTGTAATTCAGCCTCCTCTTCAAGAATCTTCATCGCTTCTTTTGATAGCGCCGTAAAACCCGGGGCAATTGAATCGAGATCGTCGCTGACGCTGTCAATATAAAGTGAATAAGAATTCAACCAACTGATCGCCGGAAAATGGCGCTGATAAGCCAGACGATCTTCAAGGCTCCAGAATACCTTTACCACCCGCAGTGTTGCTTGAACAACCGGGTCTGCCAGGTCGCCACCGGGCGGAGAAACTGCGCCGATGACACTTAAAGCACCTTCCCGTTCAGGATTCCCTAAGGGTTTTACCCTGCCCGCCCGTTCATAGAAAGAGCTTATCTTTGCTCCCAAGTATGCCGGATAGCCTTCCTCGCCTGGCATCTCCTCAAGCCTACCGGATATTTCGCGCATCGCTTCAGCCCATCTCGAGGTGGAATCCGCCATCAAGGCAACCGAGTATCCCATATCGCGGTAATATTCCGCAATCGTTATTCCCGTGTAAACCGAAGCCTCTCGGGCTGCTACCGGCATATTGGAGGTATTAGCAACGAGCACAGTACGTTTCATAAGTGGTTCACCACTTTTGGGGTCCTTTAATTCCGGAAATTCAATTAGCACATCGGTCATCTCATTACCCCGTTCTCCGCAGCCCACATAGACGATTATTTCGGCGTCAGCCCATTTCGCAAGTTGGTGTTGAATCACCGTTTTGCCGGAACCAAAAGGTCCTGGACAGCAGGCAGTGCCTCCCCGAGCAATAGGAAAGAAGGTATCAATCACCCTCTGCCCGGTACTCAAGATGGTGGTCGGTGGTAACCTTTTCTCATAAGGTCGGGGCACACGCACAGGCCAGCGTTGAATCATATTGAATTCTTTAAGCCCTTCCTCGGTTTCCACCACATAGATGATATCCGTGACCTTGAACTTTCCGCCCCGTATCTCTTTCAATACGCCAGAAACATTGGGCGGAATCATTATCTTGTGAAGGACAAGCACACTTTCGCGCACCTGCCCGATGATATCTCCTGGATAAACTCTAACCCCGGATTTTACGAGGGGCTCAAATTCCCATAATCTTTCCCGGTCTAATGCTGGAACCTCAATACCCCGGGTGATATTCGGACCTGTCTTTTCTTTTATCAAATTCAAAGGGCGCTGAATACCGTCGTAGATATTCTCAATAAGTCCGGGTCCTAATTCTACAAATAAAGGTTGATCGGTTAAAAATACCGGATCACCCGGTCCAATACCAGAGGTATCTTCATAGACTTGGATTGATGCCCGGTCACCATCAAGACCGATTATTTCACCGATGAGTCCTTCATTGCTCACCCGCACCACATCATACATCCGGGCACCTTTGACATTCCGGGCGATCACAAGGGGTCCCGAAACTTTGACAATCTCACCCTGTCTCATTTTTCCTCCAGGAAAATATCCGCACCCACTGCCTTTTTAATTATTCCCCGGAGCCGTTCAATCGCGATGCGCTTTTTCGCGGCACCGGTAGCGAAAGGAATGAGGCATGGAAATGCTTGGGTCTGATATTGACGAAGCACATCCTTTAATTCTTCGGTAAAATCTTCAGCAAAAAATATCACCCGTACCCCCTGGTTTACCAATTCATAGATTTTCTTTTCGGCTTCACCCTTTTCCACAATGCAGACTATAGCACCAGTTGCGAGAAAAGGCAAAACCTCCTGTCTTCTGCCCAAGATAGCCAGACTACCAGACATCGGGAAGGCTCTCTCTTAGCTGAGCCGTAGGGATATTGTATAATTTCCCCATGTAGACCTGACGCAATAGCCTAATTTCATTCAATTTGAAATTGTAATAACCGAATAAAGGCTCAATACCGAAAGTATAATACCGGGCTGTTTTTAGAAATTGCAATCTCATTTCGTCGATTAGTCTTTCCAGTCTCAAAAACGAACCATCCGTCTCAAGATAACCTCCCCCTTGTTCAATGATTCGATCATAGGGGGTATTGCGAAAGACACGTACGACCACCGTGAAGTCTTTTGAGAGATGCTCAACAAACACCCTCTCCGGAATCGTTCCATAAGGTATATAAACCTCTTTGAACAACTCTAAAGGATTTTCAAATTGTCGTGCCCGAAAGAAACTCCTGATATTTTCGAGGTCAAAAAAGAGTTTAAAGTATTCGGTGAAAAACTCTGAGATGCAGGCAGATTTCCAAATTCTTTCACAATAGAACCTGTCTAATTTCGCAGATAGCAAAAAACTATTTTTATGAGTTAGATAGTCGTTGATGATTGCCAAAATCTCCTCGGAAGATTCCAGCCAGAAAAGGTTAACTGGGGATAATAATCTTTCTGGTCCTTTCTTTAATCTCACCTTGAGATTGTGAATAGCATGGGGTAAAAGAATGATCTCTTTTATCTCTTCATGAAGACAGTATTTTTCGAAAAAAAACCGTTCCAACTTCTCTGCCGTACTCAGTGTCTCAAGAAATTCCTCGCCCGCCGCATAAGGGGTATCGCTGAGTATCGCTTTAAAATTGCCAATTTCGGCCTCAATGAGCCGGTCAAAATGGCTCTTTTTTAAAAGCCTTGCCTCGCGGGCACGGATTAACCCGGTGACGAAGGCATATCGGGTATCGTTTGTTCCTTGAAGCATAATATCCAGTAATTATATTTAAAATAGAAAATAAGTCAACTGTTTTAGACTTAAGTCTTAAAGAGGATATAAAAATTACTTTTATTCATTCCCTGATGAGCGTAGCCAGTCCCCCGCCAGATGTTTCCCGATATTGGACTTTCATATCCTGCCCAGTCTGCTTCATTATCCGAACAACCTCATCAAAGGAAATTTTATGAGTCCCGTCGGTCTGGAGGGCATAGACCGCACAATCAAGTGCCCTTTCTGCAGCCATTGCATTCCGCTCAATACAGGGAACCTGGACCATTCCCGCAACCGGGTCACAGGTAAGACCGAGATGGTGTTCTAAACCCATCTCTGCAGCATATTCCATCTGGTTGATGCTGCCACCCAATAGATAGGTGGCAGCGGCTGCAGCCATTGCACAAGCAGTCCCAATTTCGCCCTGACATCCCACCTCCGCACCGGAAATTGAGGCATTGTGTTTTATAAGATTACCAAAAATGCCGCTTATTGCCAAGGCATTTATTATCTTTTCCTCACTCAACCGATAGCTTTCTTTTAGATGTTTCAGGACTGCTGGCAGGACGCCACTTGAACCACAGGTAGGTGCGGTTACCACAACCCCGCCTGCGGCATTTTCCTCAGCCACTGCCAGGGCATAGGCAAAGACCCGACTGATTCGCTCCATTAACCCTCGGCTATTGCAAGATTTAATATACATTGAACTCGCCCGTCGTTCCAATTTCAATGGTCCTGGTAAAACCCCTTCGGTTTTCAAACCTCTTTCAATCGTTTTCTCCATTGTCTCCCACATTATCCGCAAATATTTCTTAATATCTTTTTTCTCAAAGTGATAAACATATTCGTAAAGAGTCATACCTTTATTCAAACAATAAGCACTTATCTCTTTGAAACTTCGGTGGGGGTAAACCTTTTTATCGCGATTGATATTTTTTAAATCTTTAATCGCTCCGCCGCCCACTGAAAATACAAGCCATTTCACTTTTTTACCCCGCTTCCTGGTAGCTTCAAAAAGCATGGCATTAGGATGGACTTTTAAAAACTTATTTTTTTGAAAAAAAATCGTAGTTTTTTCTTGGGGCAAAATTTCTTTAATTGCGGATTCGGTAAGATGTCCCTTGCCCGTGGCAGCCAGGCTACCAAAGAGGGTTACCCGGTAATGGAGTGCATCGGGATTTTTTTCTTTAAATATCCTCGCAGCTAAAGCCGGTGCCATGGTATGACTGCTCGAGGGGCCCTTACCAATTCGGAAAAGTTCACGTAGTGATTCCACAAAAAAGAATATTATCGAAATTTTACCATCTGTCAAGAAATGGACAAAATTTTTTATTGATTTTTCATCAAGAAAGTATATAATTTTAATATGCCCTTCGCTCTGGTTAATGTTCAGGATTTACTGTATTCTTACCCATCAATTTATGAAGGAATTAGCTGAAATAATTCGTGAATCTGGTTATGAACTCGTTGAAGAAATTACCACAGGTGGCTCGGAAAGAAAATTCTGGCGTATTAAGAAGGGAACTTCAACTTACATTTTTATATGGGATGAAAATATTACAGAGTATGTTAGAATCCTCAAACACCTCAATAACAAGGGCATCGGTGTTCCTAAATTGATTGAACACCACCATGGTTATGCGATTGTAGAAGATTTGGGTAAGGACTCGTTATATGGATTAATGCGTAGAAGGGTTGCAAATTGGTTGGACTTTTATAAAAAAGCAGTGGTCGAACTTGTGAAACTCCAGGTTGATGGCTTCCCCAAGGCTCCGGTAAATAATTATTACGACAGTGAGCATATAATCTGGGAGCAGAATTATTTTAAACAATTCTTTCTGAAGCAATATTGCCAGATACCCGATGAGAAAATTTATGAAATAGAAGGGGATTTAGAATTATTACGTAAAAAGCTCGTTGAGGCGATAAAATCAATAAGTTATTTTTTGATGCATAGGGATTATCAATCCCAGAACATTTTTGTAAAAAATGGTAAGATTAGAATTGTAGATTTTCAATCGGCGCGGATTGGCCCCTTAACCTATGACCTGGCATCGCTACTAAAGGATGCCTATGTGGAGATCGATGAAAAAAGCGAGGACATTCTGATAACCTATTATTTAAATTGTCTGAACAAAAAAGGAATAAAAATCTCAAAAGATAATTTTCTTGCATCCTATCAGCTTACTGCTATCCAAAGGCATATGCAAGCACTGGGGGCATTCGCCAATCTTTCTCTGAATAAAGGCAAAAAACATTTTAAAAATTATATCCCCCGCGCTTTGGAATTATTAAATGAGGAATTGAAAGTTAGTGAATTTCGTAATTTCCATAGGCTTGTTTCTACAGTTAAACGATCATTCAATGGTAAACTTCCTTAAAGTCTGCAAATACTTAAACAATTGTGTAAAATATAAAAAAATTCCTGGGGCGGTGTTATGGGTTGGGAATGACAAAGATGTTTATATTTTTGAAGCCTTTGGTTATCAGCAAATTTTTCCTAAGAAAGAAAAATTAGATAAAGATACAATCTATGACCTTGCCTCGCTGACAAAACCTTTATGTACTGCAATGTCGGTTATGTTGCTATTTGAAGAAAAGGAGGTTAAACTTAATGACTGTATTGAAAAATATCTCCCTGAATTCAAAAACAAACCGAATGGTAAAAAGACAATAAAGGAATTACTCACCCACACCTCCGGTTTGCCCGCCTGGTTTCCCTTATATTTACTCAATCCACAGGAAAGGATTGATTATCTCTCCAGGGCGAATACAGGTAAAAAAGAAGTCATTTATTCCTGTTTAGGATATATCATTCTTGGATTGATGATTGAAAGAATTACAAATCAAAGGCTGGATGTATTTTGTAAAGAAAAAATATTTAAAAGATTGCATTTGAAAAATACAATGTTCAATCCATCAAAAAAAATAAAAAACATTGCTCCTACTGAGTTAGGAAACGAACATGAAAGACAAAAGGCAAAAGAATATGGTGATATATTAAAGATAAAATGGCGTGATTATTTGATCAAAGGCGAAGTACACGATGGAAATTGCTTCTACGCATTTGATGGTGTTTCTGGAAATGCAGGATTATTTTCTAATGCCGAAAACTTGGCTATAATAATGCGGGCATATTTAAATGGTGAGATTGTAAAACCGAGTACTTTGAGATTAATGATTAAAGACTGGACCGGGGGCAAAGAAAAAAGGGGGCTTGGCTGGTGGGTGAATCCCTATCCAGGAATTTTATCCAATTCAGCATTCGGACATACCGGATTCACCGGCACAATGATTATGGCTGACCCGAAGAAAAATTTAATAGTGATATTATTATCTAATAGCGTCCACCCAGAAGTACATCTCGGCAGGATGCCCAAGATAAGAAAAAAAGTTGTGCAACTTATTGTATTATAAGCTCTTCTACTTCATCAAGATCAGCTTCTGGGTTTCAACATAATCGTCCACTCTGATAACGCAAAAATAAAGACCGTTCGCGCAACTAAAACCATTCCAATCCCTGCCGTTCCATATAAATTCATGAGTACCCGAGGGCATCGTTTTGTTTGCAATCTCATTCACACGGTTACCGAGCGCATTGAAAATTGAAATCTCAACTGATGCAGGGTGAGAAAGCGAAAATCGAATTGAGGTTCTTCGAGAGAACGGGTTTGGTACAGCCTGGAATTGAACTCGATTTTCACGGCGTAAATCTTGCTGTGATATACCTGTCCACGGGTTATATCTTAAATTGATGGAATGATATCCACATGTCCAGAAAACATCACCATAATGATGGGCAATGTCGTTTAAAAAAGAACGAATACGAGGGGTCACATAACTCTGTATCCAACTTGTACCACCATCCGTTGTTTTGTAAATAAATCCCCTACCGTCATCCCCGGGGCTACTACCCCAATAATTATGAGCAAGTAACCACCCATTCAAAGTGTCTTTCATTATTATATCGGTAATCGTATAATGTGGAAGGCTCTGCACCACTGTCCAGGTTGTACCACCGTCTGTAGTACGATGTACTCTTGCATTATATGAGCCAAGTATACCCAGATTCTGGTTGACAAAATACGCAACCTGAAAATGGTCTGGTTGTGCCGGTGTTTGCGGATTCCATGTCGCACCACCATTGCTCGTGTAGTAAATAAAACCATTATCCCCACCATAACCTCCGCATGCCCAACCGCGCTGCGAGTCGATAAAATAGACCGCGCTTACATAATAAGATGTACCGAGTGATTGGCTTGACCAGGAAGCCCCACCATTACTTGTGAATCGCAGTGTACCATTGCTCCCACATGCCCAGCCTGAGTCCTGGGTTGCGAAGAAAATACTACCGATCCATGCTGAAGAACCAATTGAATTGTATACCCATGTTGCTCCGCCATTAGTGGTGCGGTATACACCTGAGGAATTTCCTTCTTTTAATATCCATCCATAGTTTAAACCCTTAAATTGAATCTTGGTACCACCTGGCGTGTTGGGGTCATAAAACCAGTTATTACCGGCATCAGTTGAACGCAAACAATAGCCATCATTTCCATAATCAGTTCCAGTAATCAGATAACCATTGGAAGAGTCTCTCCAAGCAATGGCTTTCCAACCCGCAGCATTGTAATTCCATTGCCAGTTTGCTCCGTTATTCGTGCTTTTGATTATCTGGCTTGCATTGCTGGTCACCCAGATATTATTACCTACATACTGGATACCCATTGAGTAGTTATTGAACAAATGCGAGTATGATGACCAGTTATTACCTCCGTTGGTGCTAACAACCACACGTGCTGATGATGGAGTAAGAACCTGACTTGCCGAAATCGCAATGCGCATGGTATCCTGACAATCAAGACAATTATTGTAATCAAGATTTGTATATCCCTGTATTGCCCAGTTCTCACCACCATCCGTAGTATACAGAATCGCACCAGCAGGATTTGCGTATATGCTTGAAGTCGTTGCCCAGCCTTTGTTCACGGTAGGAAAATCAATCGCCGCAACCTGTCCAACACCTGCGGGTATGGTTTGACGAGTCCAGGTCAAACCGCCATCGGTTGTGCGATGGATATGCCCATTTATTGTATTGTCGTAGCCACAGATCCAGCCGTTTAGAGAATCAACAAAATAGATGTCATCACAACTATAAGCAGTATTGCCGAACGAAAGATTCTGCCAAGTTGTGCCACCATTAGTAGTACGAATTACGAGATATGCCGTGTTATCACCCCAGCCACCACACGCCCAGCCATGTTGCGAGTCTATGAAATGAACCTTAGATAGATTTCGGGTTGTCGGGCTGGCTTGTGCTACCCAGCTATTTCCTCCGTCGGTAGTTTTATAAATACGACCATTACTACCTACTATCCATCCAATATTTTCGTTGACAAAACATACACCAGTAAGCCCGGTAATATTACTGTCGCTGAAAGCAATGCTTGACCAGTTAGAACCGTCTACAGTACGCAGTATCACACTATAAACTTCGCCACCAGCACTTGTCGAACCAACCGCCCATCCATGAAGACCATCATTCAAAAAGCACAGGTCATTGATATTTACAGTTGCATTCATGGGCATAACAGGCTCCCATGATTGAGCATAGACTTTTTGCATGAGACAGATTATTAATACTATAAACCACTTACCATATTTATTCATAAAAAGCCTCCTTTTGTTGTAAAATTATATTATAAATATTTTATAAATTTCGGTGTCCAAATAAGTAAAAACCCCGCCGTGCAAAATCACTATTTTTTATGTTTTATAAAAATATAAAATGACTTCTTGAAATTTTTTACATTTTTGTTATAATTTCCCTATATGTTGCACAAAAATAAAGTATCTTTTCAAACTAAGATTGAGGCAGTCAAAAAATATTATAAGCAGGGACTTTCTTTGCGTAAAACGGCTGAGCAATTTGGCATATCCTATAAAACACTCTGGTTTTGGATTCGTAGGTATAATTCTGGTGGTATAAAGGCACTTAATAGAAGCCCGGGGCGAGCCGGAATTCCATCCACATTAGCGAAAAAAATATGTATGTTGAAAGAAAGGGAACCTGGCTTAACAATCATTAAAGCAACCAAAATTCTTAAACAAAATGGCGAAAAAGTTTCTAAAAATACAGTTTGGCGCGTCTGGAACCGTTGTTATATGATAAGACGTCCATTAGATAATGTATTAACAACCTTCTGTTCAAAAAGTGACGATTTAGAATTGAAGGTAAAACAAGCTGAAGATTATTTGAAACAAGGGAAAATTAAAAGTGCGGCAAAAATTATTAATGACCTTTTTTACATACCGGAAACCGATATTTTATTGGCGATACCAGATTCTATGCTATCATACCGCCGTAGACTGGATAAACTTTACCTACAAGTTGAAAAAAGATTTGAAAATACCAATTTTTCCGATTTTGCTGAAGATGCGAAAAAAATTGCAAGGACGCTTGAGAAAGAGAACTATTATTGGTCCTCAATGCTGGCATACTTTCTTGTTCTTATTGCATTAACCTGGTTGGGACGTCCCAGGGAAAAACTTGTGATACATTCTATTCTTCATAAAAGAATCAAAGATGTGCGTGACCCCGCACTACGCTTTAATTTTTATCATCAACTTGCAAATACCTATCTTGATTTGTTGATGGTTCATCGTGCCCGTCCTGCAATTGAAAAATGCCGGCGATTGTTATATCAACTTCCCGACGCACTGTACTGGGAATCCTTTGCTGATATGCTTTCTCGTACATTAAATAACATCACTGTTCACCACTGCTATATGAAGGCGGTTGAGTACGCAAAAGACCCTATTGTGCGAGACCGTCTTAATTTGAAGATCGCAAGTTGCTTAGCTTTAATGGGTGACACCAAAGAATGCCGAAAATATCTAAATCTTTGCGGGTCAATTAAAAATTCTACAGTATTTAGTGGAAGTTACTGGTTGGCAAACGCCTATTATCATTTTAGCCGTGGGGATATTTTCCGAGCGCGTGAGCACTATATGAATGCACTAAAGAGCGCGACCCGTGACCAGATTCTGAATAGATTGATTGCATCATCCATCGGGTTAGCTGCGGTAGCGATGGCTTTAAACCAACCAAAAGAGGCAATGGTTTATCTTCTGAAATATCTTCCGCTGGTCAGAAAATACAGAATGTACCGTGAAATGATCTCTTTGAAAAGTTTTGCTGGTATGGAAGTAAAAATCAAACCTGAGGTAATTAAAGAAATGCCCAGAATGAAACTATTAGTATTACTAAACAAAGCACGGAAAACAAAGAAAAACGGAGATTATCTAAAGGCTATAAATTATGCATCAAAGAAAAAGTATATGGGCTTTTTTATACAACACATTGTTTTCTATCCTGATCTTGTTCTTAATGTACTCTCTAAAGGCAAATCTACCAAATTACCCGCAGCTGTCCTACATTTGCCTATTTTTAATACAAAAACTTATGCTTATCGCATCAATTTTTTAGGGAAAATTACCGTCTTAAGTAATCAAGAATATATGAAAGGACGATTAAGTCCAAAAGATGCTGCAATACTTCTATTTATTGTATCCAGAATATACGAACCTGACAAATTATTGGAATTATGTGAACTATATAAAAATTTCTGGCACAATAATCCTAAACCAGCACGGCTTTTTTCCCATAGTTTAGTGCGGATAAAGAAGCAACTAAGGATTCCTTCCCATTATTTAGAGGTAAAAAGGCAGGCTGGTGAATCTTATTTGATCAATCAAAATCTTTATTTTACCACTGACTATCAGGAATTCAACGAGACCCTTGCACGGGCAAAGGCACTACAGCGGGCAGGGGAATGGGGTTTTGCTCGCAAAGAGTATTTGCGGGCATTTAGACTATTCCGTGGCGAACCGTTTAAGAAGAACTTTGATAACTGGTCGGTGGATATGAGATTTAAGATTTTGAGCCAGTTTGAGACTGAAGCGATAAATTTTGCCAAGAGCTGTCTTGAACATGGAAATAAAAATGACGCGCGAAAAATTTTGCAAAAGGTTTTGAAAATAATCCCTGATTCAGAAGAAGCAAGGAAATTGTCAGATAATCTTATAGTCTGATTGCCTGATAGTCTTATAACACTGTAAAGCAAACCTTTAGGTTTGCTTATTTTCGTTGCAAGGCTAAAGTCTTGCCCTACATTGTTTCGCAGTCCAAACAAATAAATAAAGACAGTTCCCATTTCCAAACCTAAACCCAGCTACCATATCTCCTTTCGGATTTATCCGAACGGTATGAGAATTATGCTCGTGGTTTGATGACTGGAGTTAAGGTATAAGCCTTTTATCCGCCAATTCACCGTTTTTACATTCTAACATATTAGAATGTTATAAGGGTAAGATATTGGTGAAAACTTTTCTTCAAATTTTCTACAGGTAATCGAACAAAAATGCAGTTTATCTTCTCATCTCAAGGTACTCAACTAAATACCTGAGAAATTGGCGAATATCATTGAGTTTTAAAAGAAACGAATATACCTTTTGAAGGTCAAGATATAAATAATCGTGGACAATTATATTTCTAAATCTCGCCATATTTTTCGCGGTCTCCAAAAAATCTCTCGGTATAACTTTTTCCTCTCCAAGAATTTCAACAATCTGAACATAGGTATCCGGAGACTTAGCCCCGATTAAACCAATAATATAATTTCCAATGTCCAGACACCCTTCAATTGCTATCTGAAGATTGTGAAGACTCGCATCTTGAGATTTCCAATCGTTCAAGAATTGGTCTAAGGATAATTGCCTTATCTCTTCAAGCCTTCTCAAGGCCTCTTCAATCCGTTCAATTCGCTTGACAATATCACTGCCTAATGCCAATTTGGTTCTCCTTTATTCTTTTGATCAAATTTGCCTCAGCAGAAACCCTTAATGGCTCGGCATCGCAATAAAAATCATATACATTCTTTATAAAATTTAACCGTAGTCTTTCATCTTTAGAGAATAACAATTTGCCGGTTTTTAATACCTGATAGCATAGCACAATCGGTGCGTTATTTAAAAAAACTAAATCTACCTCATCAGTTTTAAGGGCAGAAGTTATCACTTCTATGAGCGCGAGTTTTTTGGTGAACTGGTCTCTATTTGTCAAAAGATAACAAGCTATATCAATATCACTGAGGAATGTTGGTTTACCAATACCATAAGACCCAAAAATGTAGGCAAAAATTATCTCTGCATCAGTATATAACGCCTCCTTTAAATCCGAAATCAGGGAATGGATATCATGTTTAATCACCCTCTTTTTAATCATAAGCAATTATACAGGAAAATAATCCCAAGTCAAGCCATCCTTAAAAAATAAAGTTTTAAATCCCATGGGATGCCCGAAGGCACCCCAGGGGTCCAGAAAGGGGGTCGGGTTTTTATCTTATCTTCACCACCCGCACGGGCGAAAAGCTCTTATCCTCAGGCACGATAAAATAGACTCCGGTGGGCAAATTGTTACCCATATTGTCATCTCCAAACCAGGTGATACTGGATTCATGATTCAGGATACAGGATTCAAGATTGAAAGATTTTACAACACGTCCCGAAATATCGTAAATCTTTATCATGTATCCTGTATCGTGTATCCTGCATCTGATATGGACATTGTTCCTGAATGGATTTGGATAAACCTTCAGTATCTCATTTCCATTCCTTGCAACCAATTTTTCATCATCATTTTTTTCTTCAATCCAGACCGAACCGCCGTTTGTCGTTTTAAGAATCATGCCGCGGGGGCCAACTGCATAAACTATGTCAGTATTTTTGATAGCGCATATGTCGTAAATTACATGGCGTGTTGGTACAATATGTCTTCTCCAGGTTAACCCACCGTCGTTCGTTTTATAAATATTATTATATTCACTCCTTACGGGTGCTGCATAGCCAATGAAATTATCTCGGAATGACAAAGTTCCTATCGCACTTGTTGAATTATCACCAGAAACCTCCATAATAATCTGTTGCCAGGAACTTCCGCTGTTAGTGGTCTTTAAAATCTTCACCTTATAGACCTGCTGGTTTTCTATAACTCCACCTACGAAACCGACTTGACTATTCACAGGAAAGTCTATCGCATAGAAAACCTTCCCCTGTTGTTGCGGTGGCACATAATTCACAACCCAGTTTTGTCCTCCATTTGTGGTTTTATATATAATTGCAGCAGTTGGCGCACCTTCTGGCGAAGGACCGGCAACCGCATAACCGGTATCTCCGTTAAAGAAAAACAAATCCTGGATTGGCGTGTTATACTGTATGTTTTGGTTTGCCCAAGTATCGCCGCCGTTCGTTGTCTTTAATATTACCGCTCCTGAATCATAAAAGGGCCAAATCCCGCCGCCTGCGATATATCCAATCTGTTCATTCACAAATTTTACTGCATTCAACCGCATCGTGGTAGTGGAATTCTTAGGAATCCAAGTATTCCCTCCATTAGTAGTCTTAAATAAAACCCCGTTTTCACCTACAGCAAACCCTGTCAGATTATTAACGAAATGAACATCCCTGAATCTTTGGGCAGTTCCGGTGAATTGCCGAACCCAATTTAATCCGCCATCCGATGTTTTAAGAATATATCCAGAGTCACCGACCGCATATCCAATCTGGTCATTTTCAGGAAAATCTACCGCCCAAAGTGTAACATCAGGTCCTTTTTTAAGAGAAAACCACGATGCTCCGCAATTTGTCGTTTTGAAAATCCTCCCAGGACTAAAATTAATATCATAATCAGAACCCACACCATATCCAATCTGCTGATTGGCGAAACTAAATGAGAATTTATAATGCACAGCACATCTTTGAGGTGGAATAATAGAATCCCAGGTATTACCTCCGTTTGTAGTTTTTCGGATTAGAGACGAATATGTGCCACCACTTGCCTTTACTATAAAGGCAAATCCTAACGAGATTGTTAGAAAATAAATTCCTTTCACATATTCATTAGGTTTATTGTAGATTAATTGCCAGTTATTACCACCATTTGTTGTTTTGATTATTACTGCCTTTGGATTTGTGCCACCGTATCCTTCAATACTTCCGCAGGCATATCCAATATTATTGTTGCAAAAATATAAACTATGATAGCCACCAGGAACAGGACTTGTCTGTTCTATCCAGTTTTGACCGCCATCAGTCGTTTTAAGTAGCAATGGATATAATGTATCATAGGTATTCCACCCTCCAACTGCATATCCAGTATCGGCATTTATTGGAAAATGGACGGCCCTTAAGACCTGGTTTGTTGCCCCAGGATTTGTTTGTGTCACCCAGTTTGCACCCCCATTTGTTGTCTTTAAAATAATGGATTGTGTACCAACCGCATAACCCACATCTGGATTACCCTGTGGAAAGTCAATATCATAAAGCCCTCCTGAGACACCTAAAAGAACATAATTCCAATTTTCTCCCTGGTCAGTTGTTTTAAGAATAATTGCAGTACTATTACTTACTCCACCTATGTAACCGACATTCGGCGTAGGAAAATCAATGCCTAAAAAACGATAGTAGTTAGAAACACTATCCGGATACGGCACCCACTTTGTGGTCCAAGTTAACCCACCGTCGGTGGTCTTATATACCAAAGCCTGCTCATAATCAACAATAAAGAGAGTGTTGCTATCAATCGCATAGCAATCGCTAAAGCCGTTATCCGATGGCAACGGGTTTAACCAAATCCAGGGCAGACTCACCGATTGAGTTGTTCCTATTTTAAATGCTAATATGACGAGTAACAAACAATATTTATTTTTCATAGGACCCCCTTTTGACCCTATTTTACCGCCGACTGTGTCTTTCTCTTTAATATAAAGATTAGTAGAATATAGTAAATTGCGGATTTTATAAGGCTTATTTTTCCCCCACTTGACATTCTTCAAATTTTGATTATATTTTACCAATCATGCATAACAAACGGTATTTGTTCTATCCAGTTATTGAGGAGTATTTCCAAAATAAATCCTCGGTTAGAAAAACTGCCCAGAAATTTAACCTCCATTATCAGACGGTTTTCAAATGGATAAAAGAATATAAAAAATCAGGGCATAAGGGATTTCCCCTTTATAGGCACTATAAGCGCCTTTCCGTGAAAAAAGAAAATTTTATAATCAATCTGAAGGAAAAATATCCTTATCTCACACTCAGTCAGGCACAGAGATTATTAGCCAAAAAGGGAATATTTGTCACCTGTAGAGGAATATGGAATATCTGGCGCAAGAATGGTTATTGTGGGTTTATTCAAGATAATTTATCCAATGATTTCATGGACTTTATTCCGCTAACAAAAGAAGCAAAAGTAAAATTAGAACAGGCAGAATATCTTTTTAATAAAGGAAGGCTAAAAGAATCAGCACAGATTGTAAATTCAATTACCTGGCTACCCAGAAACGATTTGATTCTCAAACTACCCGATGAGTTACTTAATTCAAGGTGCCAGCTTGAAAAATTGATAATGCAATTTGGTAAGATGCCCATTCTGGATTATATCAAAAAGGCAAAAAAAATTTATCAAAGATTTATTAAAAACAAATGGTATTATTCAGCATTAAGAGCCGGTGTCGTATTAACTTCTACACTTTTCTGGTATGGAAGCTTAAAAGAAAGGAAATTATGGACAGAAAAAGTATTATCTTTAATACCCCATAGAAAGAAATATCCAAAAGATCTATTTCCGGTATATTTCAGTTTACTCCTTTCAAAGTGTGCTTACTTAACGCAGGAACTGAAGATTAAACAGGCAATAAAAATCGCCCAGTATTGCTACCGGTTAGTCTCCTATCACAGGAATCATTCAGGTTATCTTCTCTATAATTTAGCGGTTGAATTTATCAATCTTGAAAATTATGACAGGGCATATCTCCTGCTCAAAAAAGCAGCTGATGGAGTTGACATCAATACAAAGAAAATGATAGACACTCTGATCGCAATCTTCATTCACCTATTAAGGTGTGATAAAGATAATGCCCAGAAGTCATTAAATAAAGCAGAAATTGTTGATTGGGCTAAGAATGCACAATTATCTCGTTATCAATCCCATTTTGCTCTAATTGAAGGGGATCCTCAAAAAGCGTTAAATCTGGCAGCAGAGGCTTTAAATCTGTCAACTGAAGCAAATTTGATACTTGATATCTTCAATAGTTATGTTGCGATGGCGGGCGTTTATATGTGCCTTGGTGAAAAAGAAAAAGCAAAGTTGTTATTGGTTAACTTGAAAAAATTTTTGAAAAAAAGAAAAATGAAAAGGCAATTATGGGTGACTAACATTCTCTTGCAAAAAATTCCTGAAGATAAAGAACTTTTGAGATTATCAACATTCAAACTTGCCTGGTTGTTGAAAAACAGGGGGTACTCTTCTGCTTATCAGTTTGCCTTAAGAAAAGGAGTGAAGTTTCATTTTTATCGGTATCTATTCTCTTATCCTGAAATTGTTCAAAAAAGGATTGAAAAAAATAAACCAACTTATCTACCCCGGGCAATCTTGCGTCTGCCAATATTTAATACAAAAGCCGATGTCTATCATATCAATCTATTAGGCAGAATAACCGTCTTTCGCAATCAAAAATATCTCAATTTCCATCTTGCACCCAAAGATACCGCAATACTTTTGTTTATAATATTCAGAATCAATGAGCCGGAAAAATCGCTGAATTTAGATGAATTATATAAAAATTTCTGGCAAAATCGTTCTAACCCTGCAAGGTTATTTTCACATATTCTTGTGCGGATAAAGAAGCAATTAAAGATTCCTGCCCATTATTTAGAGATAAAGCGGCAGGATGGTGAATCTTATTTGATCAATCAAAATCTTTATTTTACCACTGACCATCAGGAATTCAACGAGACCCTTGCACGAGCAAAGGCACTACAGCGGGCAGGGGAATGGGGTTTTGCTCGCAAAGAGTATTTGCGGGCATTTAGACTATTCCGTGGCGAACCGTTTAAGAAGAACTTTGACAACTGGTCGGTGGATATGAGATTTAAGATTTTGAGTCAGTTTGAGACTGAGGCGATAAATTTTGCCAAGAGCTGTCTTGAACATGGAAATAAAAATAACGCGCGAAAAATTTTGCAGAAGGTCTTGAAGATTGTTCCTGATTCAGAAGAAGCGAAAAATTTGTCGGATAGTCTCATAGTCTGATAGTTGGATAGTTTTATGGTTTGAAGTTTAACCGGCACTTAGATTAAAAAAATGCACAAAACACTTTCCACTTCGGAGAACGACGCCTGCTCAAAAATGAGGACCGTCAGTGCTACCAAAATCAACCATATAGAAATTTCACTTTGAGATTTTTACTTTAAAATTATGACTTTGAATACTTTGTTTTTCAGTTTAAGGAAGTAAATTCCAGGGGCGATTCCTTTAACAGGCAATGAAAGATTCTGCATTATAGCACTTGGAAGTTTCCAAGATTTTATCTTTTCTCCTAAGAGAGAATACAATTCTATTATTTCTATATGCCTTGCTTGTTCTGGAAGAAATAGATCGATATTATCCCTTATCGGATTTGGCATAGAGAGTGAGCTGATGATATTAAAAAATAGATGATTTTCTTCTGTTTGCACTATAGAACTTTCATAGATCTGTACCCCAGCTTCAGCGCAAGCCACATATATATAACTATGCGGGAAAACACAGGTGGCATTACTTGGTGTAGTATAATGTGCCCTTTCAGAAGGAGACGTAGGTTCTGAAATATCAATCATTCGTAAAGTGCTTCCATCTGCTAAATAAGCGTAATTACCAGAAACATAAACATCCCGCGCAGCATCTGTGTTGTAACTTCCTACTACACGAGGATTTGAAGGTTCTGACACATCTATTATCCACAAACCAGCAAAATATTGAGCCATAAAAGCATAATTGCCAGAAACGTACACGCCGTAGGCATAACTTGGCAAATTGCAGGTTGCTACAAAGATTGGATTAGAAGGGTCGGATACATTTAGGATTACCAAACCAGTATAATAATCTGCAACATAGACATATATCCCTGAAACATAACAATCATACGCGTAACTTGGGGTGATGTAAAATCCTACTTCATAGGGATTTAGAGGATTTGAAACATTTATTATTCTCACACCCATATCCTCATCTGCAATAAAGGCATAGTTGTTAGAAACGTAAACATTTCTACTCCATCCTTGTGTATCATAGTAGGCTATCTCAACAGGATGGGCAGGATCTGAGATATCAATTATTCTCAATCCTGAAGTTCCGGCAGCAACATAGGCATAGTTACCCGAAACATAAACCCCATAGGCATAACCGGGGAAGGAACAAGCCCCCAACTCAAATGGATTGTTAGGATTTGAAATATCTAATATCCTCAACCCAGCAAAACCATCAGCGATGTATGCGTAATTTCCCGATACGAAAATACCAAATGCATCGCTTTGGGTTTTATATGCGCTAATTTCGTATGGATTGGAAGGGTTTGAGATGTCTATAACCCTCAAACCACCATGTTTATCTGCTACAAAGGCATAATTTCCCGAAACATAAACATCACTTGCATACCCGGGTGTATCGCAGAATCCTACTTCAACAGGGTGAGCAGGATCTGAAACATAAATTATTCTCAATCCTGAATCTTGATCCGCAATATAGGCATAGTTACCTGATAAATAAACAGCCATAGCATAGTTCGGGGTATCCCAATATCCTACTTCATAAGGATTTTGAGGGTTAGAAATTTTTATGATCCTTAATCCTGAAGATCCATCAGCAATATATGCAAAACTATCCTTTACATAAACATCTTCGGCCCAGTCTGGTGTATCATAGTACCCAACCTCATTGGGATGCACAGGATCTGAAATATCAATTATTCTCAATCCTGAAGTTCCGGCAGCAACAAAGGCATAGTTACCTGAAACATAAACCCCATAGGCATAACCGGGAAAAGAACAAGACCCCACCTCAAATGGATTGTTAGGGACTGAAATATTAATTATTCTAAGATCTCCCCCTAAATCAGCCACATATGCGTAATTTCCTGCTACATATACATCGTAAGGATAGGATGGTGTAAAGCATCTGCCTAATCTCGTTGGATTACCTGGATTGGTTAT
This sequence comes from candidate division WOR-3 bacterium, assembly GCA_039802205.1. Taxonomy (NCBI): domain Bacteria; kingdom Pseudomonadati; phylum Caldifarciminota; species Caldifarciminota bacterium. The sequence continues at coordinate 31,163 of JBDRWD010000010.1, read as the reverse complement.
CTCCCATATCTCAAGGCCGCCTCTATCATCAGCAATATAAAGTCTGTTTTTATAAAAAAGACTCCGCACAATCCCCCTTGTGCGAATTTCCGAGATTTTAACAGGATTGGTTGGATTTGAAAAATCAAAAATATCAATACCACCACCTGAACCGAGGATGATAAAGCGTCTAGAAGAATCATAGCCAACGGCAAAAGAAGGGCCAAATGGCCAATTGCCAACAAACCGAACATTCAAGGAATCAAACCCTGAATAGGTTTGCGCAATATTTTGAAAAGAAAGAATGGATAGAATAAATAATATCATACACTCCTCCTTTCTGGCCTTAACCACTTACCATGCCTAATTGTATTAATAAGTGGCATAGAGCAAAATGCAGAGCTATAGAACTTTCAAACCACATTTTCCTAAAATACCTATTTTATTTTTATTACTTTAAAATTTCTACGTGGTTTCATAAGGATAAAATAGGTACCAGTATTTAAACAGGAACAATCATACAGACCTTTATTGGTTCTCCCCAAATACCTTCCAGTGACATCAAGCACTTCTGCTTCCTCATCGGTATTTACAAGTTCAATCAAGTCTTTCACGAAGGTTGCTTTAAGAGGGTTGGTGGTTTTACCCCTATCTATCTCCTCTCTTATAGCAACCATCTCAATATCAATATTAGCATAGATATCATAATTGTTCATTCTGTATTCTCCCCAGACATTGAGGTAACGACTATTTGTGCCAACATCTATATCACCATATATAGCACTGTAAGGGGTTGATGTAATTCTAACCACATTGCCAACAGGAGAACCAGTAGTATTATAGTGCTGTCCCCAGAGTTCATAGATAGTGCCATTTTGCCGGGAATAAGTTACAAAATAATTTACTCCATTGAAAAAAAATGACATGCGCTGACTTATCATAATTGACACCCGTTGCAATCGTAAATGCATTAACGATTGGTATGCCATTATTTGATACAATTACACCTTTAAGTATACATGGGGACGGCATTTCAACCCAGATAACCATAAAGTTCGTCCCACTATAAGCTACATCGGTGTGATAAATAGGGCCGTTGGCGGCTGCCAGTCTGATTGTATCACTTGCAGGACTGCCATTTGTATTGATAAATCTTCCGTATAAAACAAAAGGCGAAGGTGCATAATTACCATAAACGACGAAATACCGAGTGCCCCCCCAATCAGCAGAAGGGTAAGAATAATTCGCATTTGGATTGCGACTGAGCAGGATACCACCAGGGTCAAGGACAGAACCAGCCGGGGTTACACGGGTACCATAGATTTGATAATTTAAACTCCTGCCATCGCCCCAGACAACAAAGTAATTACCGCCTCCAAAAGTAATGTCAGGCGAGTTCTGCACAGGTGTTGGACCATCGTAGTAGATGTAAAAAGAATTTATTGTATCACAATCAGGAGTGACACGCACTCCGCGGATATCACCATAACTTCAACGCCCTTCATGCCAGACAACGAGAAAATTCGTTCCATCGTAGGCAACCCTTGGAGTATTTACACTATCTCCAAATAGGAATTTTCCATTAGGGTCAAGTACGACGCCACCTGTAGATATACGGGCACCATATAATGAGAATATTGGTGAAGAACGAGAGTCAACCCAGAAGGCATAGTATAAATTATTAGCATATATCGCACAAGGATACGTTTCGGATGTAATCAAATTTACAACGGGGAAATCAGCACCGTTCAGCGTCAGTTTGGTCAATATAATAGCGAAATTCATAATACCTCTTTCAACTATAACTTCTTCCCTTGATTTAACTTAGCTCTTGTATATATTCAAGGGAATTAAAACTTCCATTAAAATTAAAGTAAAAGAAATTTTTAGCAAAAACCCACCTATAGTACTATTCTTCTTCATATCTAAAATTAAATTTTTAATCAATTTTAATAACCTTATACCAGTTTCGTGCATCCATCTTAATGAAATAAATCCCGGTCTTTAAATTAGAAGGGTCAATAAGGCGACCAGCAATGTCATAAATTTTCATATTTTTGTAGATGTATGAAGAATTCCGGCCAAGAAGGGTAAGGCAGATTTCGGACGAAACAATAATTTTGCGACTATTACTGCAGATGGGGACCCAATTTAAAGAATAACAGATTGTAGTAAAATCATAGGCGCTATTAATTCCACCGCTAAATCCAGTGATGAAAAAATGCCCATGTGGATCAACTACAATGTCCTGAGCAGCATCCTCCCAGTCTCCTGGGCCATCATAGACCTGGGCTGTGAGCTGATGCCCAATTGAATCATACACTACTGTGGCATAATCATCATCAACTGGTCCCCTGCACTTGCCAGCTACATAGATATTTCCATACGAATCTACAGTTATTGCTTTGGGTTGATCATTGCCACTGCCCGGGCCATTATAGCGCCTCACCCATAAAACATTACCATTAGTATCATATTTTACTGTGCAAAAATCAGTTTGGCTTGATGCATCGGTATAACTTGAACCTGTTACATAGACGTAGCCTCTTAGATCAAATACAATCTTCGCTGGGCGATCATCACCATTAGCTGGACCATTATAACGGCGGGTCCAGACTGTATCGCCCATAGCGTTATATTTAATCAAAATATAATCGCTGGGAAATGTGCCCAAACTCCATGTGCCTCCAAAGACATAGACATTACTTGAACTATCAATTGCAAGTGTTGCACCATATTCATTTAAATTGTTGGGTGAATTATAGGTTTTAACCCAACGCTCGTTGCCCAGCGAGTCATACTTTATTGTAACGAAGTCTAAGTTACCTACAAGATTGATTGAAACACCCGTTACAAAGACATTGCCATGGCGATCAACAGCGATGCTATATGCTTCATCGGTATTATTGCCAGAGCCGTTATACCTCCTTATCCACTTTTCATTGCCGGCAGAATCTAATTTTATCACGACATAATCGAAGCCTGTACCATCACCGATGCTTCTGCCCGTAATATAGACATTGCTAAAGCAGTCAACTGCAATATCAAATGGCCAATCATAGTCATTACCGGGACCGTTATATCGTCTTACCCAGATAAGATTACCTAAACTGTCGTATTTGATAACTGCGATGTCATCATACGAGTCAGGAGTTGTGCTTGAAAGAATGACATAGAGATAACCAAAGGGATCTATGGCAATCCCCCAGCCAGTGTCATTGTAAAATGAGGGTGCAAAATGGTATCTTCTAACCCACCTTTCATTCCCCATAGAATCATACTTAATAGTAGTGCATTCAAATGTGGATGGTGAATCACCGCTCCGGCCAGTAACATAAACATTCCCGCTAGGTTCCACCACGATCGCATTGCCACCGTCAACGAGATTTGCCGGTCCATTATAGCGGGCAACCCATCGCTGGGTTTGTGCCAAAAGATTTAATAACAAAAGAAAATTTGTCAGAATGTAATATTTTAACCTCATCAAACCACCTTACATATACACAATTTAGTCCACCCACTCTACATTTTTATAATATTTTTGGTCAAAAGGATATGGTTTTTTGCTCTCAGGACCATGAAATAAACCCCTGGTGCCACTGGTGTTCCTTGTTCATCCACTCCTGACCAGGTAAGATAGGAGGTTTGCGGCGTAAGGGCGAAAGTTTTTATCAACCTGCCATCCACGTCATAGATGTGAAGATCTGTCCAAGTTAAAAGATTATTATTTATACTTGGAGTCAGCCTTATGTCTATCCTGTTTACAAAAGGATTCGGGTACGCTTGAAAAAGGCTATTTAGAAACGAAGAGTTGTTCTCACTAATCTTCAATTCGGGGGATATTACTCCCCATATCCGTTGTGTATTTACGGACTGATGATTAATAGAATCAGTCCACCCTGAATATGTGATAAGAACCTGATTATTAGGTCCGCAAGCAAGTGCTGGTTGAAACTGTAAGCCATCTTGATTAGAAATATGGAAGGTATCCATTATATTCCCAACGGTATCCAGATGTAACCCATAGATATCATTATTATGAGTATATGCAACTGTATACGAAGGAAAAGTGAAAGTAATCTTTGGTTGGGTCCCAATTATCTCATAATAATAATGGTTAGTATCAATAACAGTTCCATTCGGGCTTACCACTGCACTGAAAAGAAAATTTATCCCACCGCTTCGGAACGACTGCCATACTACCAAATAGTTCGTTCTACCAAAACTAACTGACGGAAATTGATCATGATAGTTGCTTGTTATACCTGAAATCAATATACCCCCTGGGTCCAGAACAGTTCCATTCTGAGCGACGCGTGCCCCATAGATGTCGCAATAGTGGCCGCCAGTATTCCGGGCATCATCCCAGACGACTAAATAGTTTGTACCATCAAATGCGACTGATGGATGAAATCTGTATACAGGTGCAGTAGAGATAGGTATTCCATTCGGGTCTAAAACCACACCAGCAGGCGTAACACGGGCACCATATATGTATCCTTCATAACCATAATTAACCCAATATACCCACACCACAAGATAGTTCGTCCCATCAAAGGCAATTGATGGTTGCTCCTCCCTGTATGGTGAACTGGAGATACGGATTCCATTAGGATCTAAAACAACCCCTGTTGGAGTCACCCGCGCTCCATATATATCCATATTTGCGGTATCTCTTATGTCAACCCACACTACGAGGTAGTTTGAACCATCAAAAGCAACTGCGAGTGGTTGGAAATAATTGGTAGAGGGAGTAGTAGAGATAAGTATTTGATTGGTATCCAAGACAACTCCTGTGGGAGTCACCCGCGCTCCCCAAATATGAGCATCCAGCCATACAACTAGGTAGTTAGTGCCATCAAAGGCAACTGCAGGTTGATATTGGGCATAGGGTGGGGTAGGTTCATTGTTAAGGTTTGTGTCAATCAAGAATGGGTTCAGTAAAATTTCTGCTGCCTCCAGTGTCCCAAGATTAAGAGAATTTTCAATCATCGGCCCCGCAAAAAGGATTATAGTGCAAATAGATATTATAACAGTTCCTATATCCTGGATCCCATTTTTATTTAATTGCCTTACGCAAGGTTTTGGTCTTATAGTCATTATCACTCCTTTCGATTTTTATTTTAATCAAAGATGTTAGTCTTTGCTAAAGCAGGGAAACAGAAAATGTGTTTGAAAATGGAAGGTTTTAATAATAAAATCACCCTCTTGACAATTGGGACAGAGTTTTATATAATGTTTCCAATAGGGAGGTAGATTTTGGCCAAAGTTAGATGCACAGTATCGCCACCCCAAAACTATGAGGATGAAATTGTGGCGATTAAAGAACATAAGCCATGGATTTCAATTAGAACGGCCCGGACTGAATTGCAAAAAAGAGGCATAAATTGTTCGGTGAAAAGTATTTGGAAAGTATGGAAAAAATATGGTATGACAGGATGGGACCGCAGCAAGATTTCACTTACACTAACACAGGGAGTTAAAGAAACGCCGGAATTAAAGTCAAAGTACAAGTTAATTAATACCCTAGTGGCGGAAAATAGATTTGAAGAAGCAGCAAAGATAGTTAACACACTTCCTTCATTTCCTTACCCTGAACTCTTGATAAAAATTCCTCAAGAATATCTTAATATCAATCGTCAACGGGATGCACTGCCAGCTATGATTGCGTTACCAATTATTGAATATTACAACCGCGCTAAGGATTTACGAGAAAAATTTGAAAAACAGCGAAAGTATTATTCAGCATTAATTTGTAGTTTGAACGAATTAACCGCGCTTGTATGGCTGGGCAGACCCCAGGATGGGATACTTCTTTTACAACATCTAAGGAGAAGATTAAATTTTTCAAAACCTAAATACATTGCATTTATTCTCAATATATTTGAGGGTATTTTTTTATCTGCTATAGGGGATATAACTAACGCCTCTAAGATTGCACACAAATGTAAAAATATGAGTTATTATTTATCTTCTCCGTATTTAATAAGCGATCTTGCGAGTCTTTTTATGTTTTTAGGTGAGAATAAAATAGCACAGATTTTGCTTCAAAAATGTATCAAGCGCCAATCTCCTGCGGGAAAAAATTCCCTCGATTTTTTAAATCTTGCAATAAGTTTATGCCATGAAGGCAAATATTCAGTAGCAGAACAAATAATAAAAAATACACCCACCAAATCAGAACCGTTAAATATTATAAAAATGCTTATCATGGTGCATATTAATTTTATAAATGGACAATTTACTGAAGCTTTAAATTTATGTACCAAAACCTTACAAAATGCAGTACACCAATTAATCCCAAACTATGTTCACACTGCCTCGGAATTTGAAGCATTCATTTATGCAGCATTGAATGAACGAAAAAAAGCGGAAGAGATTTTAAAAAAGTATAACCCATACCTACTAAAGCAAAATTTATATAGAGAATATACATTAAGAACATTACTAGCGAACGAGAACTGTCTATTGGAAAAAAAATTTGAAAAACTATCTTTTATCCGTCTTATAAATATTTTAAAAAAATCTCAGGGAAGATACCTTTCCAAATATTACCGGCGTGCAGTTTTATATGCAAAAGCCCATGGGATATCAGGGCTTTTACACCTCTTTGTGCTATTTTATCCTGAAGCAGTGAGAAAATTTCTTGAAAAAGGCAAAAATCCTGGTCTACCACCAACTATGCTTGAATTTCCCATTTTCAAACGAGATACCCCAACCTATCGGATAGAATTTTTAGGCCCTTTGCGTATCTTTAAAAATGGTAAAAAAATTAAAGCAAAAATTCCACCTAAGGCTGCGGCATTATTTATTCACCTTGTCCTTGCGCCATATGGCCGATTATTGACCGATGAGATTTGTCAAAATTTCTGGGGAAAAAGCAGTATAAAACATAGAATGCTTTCTCAAACCCTTACTAAATTAAGAAAATCTATCAAAATATCAAAACACGATTTGAAATTAACTCAACAGAATCTCGTCTTTAAATCTTTCTTAGTAACAGACTACGCTAAGTTTAATCTTTTACTTTCAAAGGCAAAGGCATTGGATCGGGCAGGGGAATGGGGATTTGCAAGAAAAGAATATTTGCAAGCATTTAAATTATTCAGAGGCGAACCATTTAAAAAGAACTTTGACAACTGGTCAGTGGATATGAGATTCAGAATTTTGAGCCAACTTGAGACCGAAGCAATAAGTTTTGCAAAGAGTTGCCTTGAACACGGAAACAAAAATGATGCACGAAAAATACTACAAAAAGTCTTGAAGATAATTCCGGATTCACAAGAAGTAAAGGAATTATTGGATGGCTTGATGGTTGGATAGTTGAGTGGGTAGATGGTTTTATGGTTAATTACATTGTAGGGCAAACCTTTAGGTTTGCATTTTTTATTTCTGCAAGGCTAAAGCCTTGCCCTACATTCAATAAAACCGCTAACCAATCCCAAACCCCACACCATAACGCTCCAAGCAATAGTGAAAATTATGTTCGTGGGTGAATAGTTTTATGATTGGAGTTAAGGCGTCAGCCTATTATCCGCTAAAAAATAGCATGGGATTAAATAAAATTCTTACGCGTTGATTCCGGATAAAGAAGCATGCTCCTACAGTTGCTATCCCGCTGGCATAGAAATTGAACAAAAAAGGCAAGGCTTAAAGCCTTGCCTTTAATTTTTTCAAAATATACGCTTACTCAATATTTATGAACAAAGGCAAAATAACCCACTGTTAATCCTGCTCCATCCCAGCATAGATCTTTCCAGGAAAAGTGCCCTTTTTTCTTTTTATCGTAAAATTCCTTTCCCAACCCGACAAATGCAGTAAGTGATACGGAAAAAATCCTACTCTGATTTTCCTCTTGATGCAAGCGATTGACCAAAGTATAATAGCTGAGCCCAACAATCGAGGCGCAAAAATAAAAATGCAAAAATTTATCCTGCGCAATCCACCTATCCGTCGGAGATTTAACCGCCGGCATGATTTCTGAAGGACTATTCAGTTTTTGTTTCAAGGTATCTGAAAGCGAATCCAATTCTTGAGCCCCCACGGGAGCCACTGCGAAGAAGATAAGCAATGACAGTCGCAAGCCAAAATTTGGAAATTTTTTCATGTTATTGTTATATTGAAGGGTAGATTATACCGAATCTTTTTTGATAATAAATCCGAAGGAATAAAAAGATTAATAGCGTAAGCAAAAGATAATAAGGAAAAACCACTCCCACTATCAAAATGAGCAATGGGCCACCTATTCGGATTGAGAGGGTGACAAATTTTTCATCTCCTTTTATGCCTGCGATTAAAAATAATGGAAATGAGATTACTGCTGGGATGAGACAGATATAGTCCTTTATAATAAAAGCGATGAAAAGACAGATTACAATCAATAGCAATCCCAACCTTGCAGTATTTTTTCTGCCTAATAAGACTCCTGTCGTGAGATATCCACATTTTCTATCACCCTCAATGTCAAGAATAGTGGTATTTACAAAGATCGCGCTAACGGCCAGAACATAGGGGAGCGCTGATACGACTGTTTGATTGGAAAATTTATTACTGGTGACCCAGCCCAAAGAAAAGTTTAGAAATCCATAACCCACACCATTGATGAGAAAGTCAAGAAATGGAACAGCTTTAAGTTTTAAAGGCGGGAAAGAATAAACAATGCCAAAAAGAAAAGAAATAGTCATAAGTAAAATTACATTTAAGGGAAGTTTAATTGAGAATATTATCGTTACCAGTAACAAGAAAAAAATTGTTAAGTACGCAGCACGAAGGGGTATTATCCCTTCTGCAATGAGCAGATGTTTTTTATTTATGGCATCCGTTCGGCGATCCGCAATCTGATTTAGAATATAAAGGCTCGATATCAGGGAGGTATATGCAATCACGGTTGGGAAGAAATTCGGAGTAAAGACGAATCTCGCACCACCGCCTTTCCAATAGCCCAGCAAAAAAAATGCCCAGACCGGAATGAGCAATATCGGTCGGGCAAGAAAGACATAATCCCAAATTGTATTATTTGATGCCATCTACAAGACTCACAGTCGTAGAAAGTCCAATTGCATTCTTACAGGAAATGTTCTTTTAATAACCCCGGACTGATGGTGAAGATTCTGAACCTGCATATAACCTGCGCGCACTTCAAGAAAAAAGCAATTTCTATAGAAAAGCCGCACACCAATGTTAATATTAGCCGTGTGCTCAACAGTACCGGATAAAAAATTATCTTTCGGGAAGAAAGTTCCCGGAACTCGTGGTTTTTCCGGAATAGGCCAGAGCGAACTTACATTATTCTCACCCTTCCTCAAGTAGGAACACTCAAAAAATATATCTAAATTTTTACTTTGATGGTAAGTATATTTGGAATATAATTCATCGCAGTCAGGGCCGTAGGGAAAGCCGATGGGATGACCATAATACATATAGCGCTGGTATGGCGCATATATGCAATAGACCCATCTTGAAAGAAGATGGTATTCAATAATGAAGAAATCTCTTGATAACAATAGATCAGCAAATTCTCCGCCAAAGTTTATCCCAAAGTGATTGGGTTCACCATTGGGGTCGGGTTCAAGTTGATAATCATCAACCAACAGCGCCACATAAAGGGCAGATTTTTTTAAAAAAATCTTAGCATCAAGGTGAAAAAATAAATCCGCATCTTTTTCCCAGTTATGTTGGAGGGTGTGAATGAAAACCAGAGGATTAAAGTGGTAGGGCATAAGTGTATAATTCTCCCCTCCCTGGGTAGCGGCTTCGGAGAAACTACAATTAAACCAATTTATTGGACTAAAATCCAGTCTTTTTATTATTAGATATCTACGGGCGTTAATGAAAGTATTGATGGTGTCATCAATATATTCCAAAGGTTTACAAAACATATCATCAAGTTGGCTCAGATAATAACTCAATTGAATATTTTTTGCTGTCAATCGATAGTGAAACCAGTCAAGGGGCGGACCATAGCCAGAAAGAAGCATGTTGAATCGTGGGGATGGTCCAATGGAAAATCTTTCCCGACCAATGAATACCCCAAAATTTTGATGGTCATATCGGACATATACTCGCTCATAATCCGCCGCGAATAGATTCTCAAATATTTTGCTTGGAGGTAAACTATCCCTTCCGAATTTTACATCCGGCTGCAGGTAAAAGAAAAAATTAGAAAATTGATAATTGACCATCGGTTTAAATCGCGCGACTTTTACTGTGTCAAATTTTGCCTGAAGTGACGAATTGAAAATTTGAAGGCGTTGATAAATGAATTTAGTTTTATTATCATCAAATTTATTCATTACCTCGCCATCAGTCAAAATTAAATAGGGTCTGACCCCCGGAAATTTTGTAAAACGAAGCTCGCGAACAGATAGTTCTTCTAAGATTTCGTTCGGCCAGGAATCGCTGGGATAGTAAATTGACAAGATTAAAAAAACAATCATAGACAACAAATTTTTATTTAAGACGCATTGAAGCTCAGAATTTAACTATTGTTGGTCAGTATGCCCCTTTTCCGAGGATCACCGCTGGAACTGTCTGGACGAGCAATTTTATATCAAGCGTCAGAGAACGGTTTAAGGCATATATCAGATCCAAAAATATAGAGGAATCACAGGGCATGCTACCGCGGCCATAAACTTGCCAGAGACCGCTTACTCCGGGTTTAACTTTTAGCCTCTCTTTATGCCAGTCCTTATAGTATTTCACCTCGTATGATATGGGCGGCCGGGGACCAATAAGAGTCATATCTCCTTTTAGGACATTTAAAAATTGAGGAAACTCGTCAAGGGAAGTGCGACGCAAAATCTTACCCACCCGGGTCACTTCTGAGTAGTTTAAAATTTTGCCCTTAGAAACTTTATTTTCAATATAAGACTTAAATTCTTGCTCCCTTTCTTCTTGAGAATTGTTATTATACATCGAACGAAATTTATAAAGCGTAAACTCTTTGCCATCTTTCCCGCATCTTTTTTGCTTATATATCACCGGACCCCGTGAATCTAATTTAATCGCCACTGCTATAATCAAAAAAATAGGAAAAAGAATGATCAGAAGTATTAGTGAGAAGAACACATCGAAAATTCGTCGCACCACTGCCTGCCATTTCTTTTCCGGGTTAAACTTTAGCGAGAAGATAGGCAAATTATCAATTTTGCACCACTCCCATTTCAGAGGGAGTTCGTTGAGTAAAGTTGCGGCAATGTGCATCTTTGTGCCCGGAGATATATAAGACTGAATTTTCTTATACAAAGCACCAAAATCATTTCCTTCGTGATACAAAAAAATCTCTTTAGAATTTATCTTTTCCTTCGCTTCCTCGGCATTGACCAACTTAAGTCCAACGATGTTATTTTCTTCGAAAAACCGATGAAATTGGATAAATTTCTCTTTGGGTCCAACAAATTTGCAGATTATTTTATTTTCTGGTCGGGCAAAATAGCTTGTTAACAATTTCGGCATTATCCCAAGTCGTAAAAAAGAGGAAATCAATGGATAGGAGATGAAGAAAAAATAGAATATAAAACCCCGGCTATTGATAAGAAAATAAAACTTGGTCAAAAACCCCACGAGGACATAGGTAATGAACGAGATTATCCAGAGATTTACCAGTTTAAAAAATACCCGACCCGACTGGGCATAATAATAATGATTAAATAGGTCAAGGAAGTAAGCAATAAGCAGAATCGTAAGGATTAGAAATATTAAAGTGGTGGGCTGATTGATAATCAAATGGGGTCCACCGTGATACCGTAAAAAACGGGCAAGAAAAAAGGCCGATATTATTGCGGTCGTATCAGTTATCAAAAATATTAAAGAAAGCATGTAATTCTTTTATTTACTCTTGCATCGCCCATGCCTTTATCTTTTCACAGACATATTCAATCTCTTTTTTGGTTAATTCCGGGAACATCGGGAGTGAAACGATTTCGCTGGCGCATCTTTCCGAAATCGGAAAATCACCTTCTTTATAACCTAAATAACTGTATGCCTTCTGCAAATGAAGAGGTTTGGGATAATGGATGCCCGTTCCGATGCCGGCTTCTTTCAAAAACTCTTGAAAATTCGCACGGTCGGGGACGCGCACGGCATAGAGATGGTAGATATGCTTCCCATAATCCATTTCTTTCGGAGTTATAACTTTTTCCACGCCGTTAAGTAGTTCGTTATAATAATAAGCGTTCTGGCGGCGGTCTTCATTCCAATCATCAAGGTAATTCAATTTCACATTTAATATCGCCGCCTGGAATCCATCCATTTTGAAATTCCAGCCTTCAAATTCATGAAAATAACGCTCTTTCTGGCCATGGTCAATCAGCATGCGGACCTTTTCCGCTAGTTCCGGATCATTGGTCAAAACCATTCCACCCTGACCATAGGCTCCTAAGTTTTTGCTGGGATAAAAACTGAAAGCACTCAATTTCCCAAGCGCACCGGCTTTTTTTCCTTTGTATAACGCACCATGGGCCTGAGCTGCATCCTCAATCACCGCCAGATTGTATTGTTGAGCGATCTTCAATATTTCATCCATATCTGCGGTCTGACCGTAAATATGGACCGGGATAATTGCTTTGACATTCAATTTACGTTCCTGGTCTCTCAAAATACCTTTTTTATCATTCCATTCACATTTTGTTTCAATGTATTCTTTGATTTTTTCGGGGTCAATGGTGTAAGAATCTTCTTTGATGTCCACAAAAACTGGTGTAGCACCAGTAAGACTGATGGCTTCCGCCGTGGCAATAAAGGTATAGGGGACAGTAATAACCGCATCATGCCGTCCGATGTCTAATGACCGCAGGGCGACATAAATAGCACTGGTGCCCGAAGATATTGCAACGCCATATTGTGTTCCACAATAGTTGGCAAAATTTTTTTCAAACTCTTTCACCATCTCACCGGCAACAAAGGCACAGGATTCGATCGTCTTCCGGATTGCCTCATCGATTTCATCTTTTATCATCTCATATTGTCGCTTTAAATCCATAAAAGGAACCTGCAATTAATCCTCCTTTCACTTATGATTAATCCTTCTAATTACTTTTGCTGGAACACCAGCCACGATAGTATTATCGGGAACATCTTTAGTAACCACACTCCCCGCACCGACAATGGCATTCTCCCCGATTGTCACACCACAAAGAATCGTAGCACTGGAACCAATCGAAGCACCCTTTTTAACCAAGGTTGGAATAACTTTCCAATCGGCATCGGTTTGCATTGAACCATCCGGATTAGTTGCCCGAGGATATTTATCATTGATGAAAGTAACATTATGGCCTATGAATACATTATCCTCTATCGTCACCCCTTCACAGATAAAGGTATGAGTGGAGATTTTACAATTCTTGCCAACTTTGGCATTTTTCTGAATCTCAACAAATGCGCCAATTTTGGTGTTATCACCAATCTCACAGCCATACAAATTCACAAAGCCAAATATTTTCACATTTTCGCCTAATTTTACATCTTTTATTATCTGATGATTATCAATCTTGGTGATCTTCTTCATTTCAACTCCACGATACAACCATTATTTTTTAAAGATTTCTGGGCGGCATTGAGGATTTTTACAATCTCAAGGCCTACGGCGCCATTAGATAATGGCTCCGTACCATTTTTCATAGTCTCAACAAATTCCTTAATCAAGAGTGCCAATGGTTCGGTCGTATCGAATTTGGGAGCATACATGTCGCCGGTTCGGTACTCAATGAGAGTTTTATAAATCCCTTCTTTGGTCTTAATTTCCACTCCCTTATCATATACTTTTATCTTTTCGATCGTTTCCATGTCATCGTAAACAATCATCTTCTGAGAACCGCCAATTAAAATGCGCCGGACCTTTACCGGTGCAAGCCAGTTGACATGGAAATGGGCAATGCAGTTGTCTTCAAAAAAGATGGTTAAATACGCAATATCTTCTATTGAATTATAATGCCCTACACCGATCGCCGAGATAGCTTTGGGTTTTTTATTAAGGAGATAGAGCATTATTGAGATATCATGAGTGGCAAGGTCATAGATAACATTGACATCGTGCTGGAAAAGTCCCAAATTTACCCGCACAGCATCAAAATAAAGAATATTACCGATTTCGCCAGAGTCAATGATTTCTTTTATTTTCCGGACCGCGCCGTTGTACATGAAGATATGATCAACCAAAAGTTTTACATTGTTCTTTTGAGCCAGTTCCACCAGTGTCTCCGCCTCCGGGATAGTAATGGTAAAGGGCTTTTCGACCAACACATGCTTTTTATGTTGGATTGCCATCTGCGCTAAAGGAAAATGCGTGCTAGCCGGTGTGGCTATACAGACGCCGCTAATTTTGGAATTTCTTAGAATCTCTTCATAACTGTCGACAAGCTTCACCGTAGGGAATTGATGTTTAATATTTTGGAGTCTTTTTACATCAATATCAAAGCAATAGACTTCGCTCACTGCTTTATTATTCAATAAATTTCGCACCAGGTTTGGACCCCAATAGCCAACTCCGATGACCGCTATCTTCATTTTTGCAACTGAATTTATTATATCAAAACTTTTCGTGAAGTCAATAATTCGATTTAATTGAAAACCCCAAAGATAATCCTCCAGTGAATTTTTATCTTAATCTTAATAAATCGAACCTGTGTTTAGTTTATCATGCGGTGTAATGCTTACCCCGTTATTTTTAAGAGCCTATCCAGGTATGAAATACTAACCCCACTCTTGTCTGGCACAACATAGGGCGTCTTATCCAGTATCAAGTTACAGTTACTGCGTTTCCTCCACCAGCGGGCAATTTCTACGGGTGTGGCATACCAGAAATTCTCTTTGCGCAAGACAAACTCCAATAATTCGCAATAGCACTTCTCAAGATGACTATTGAAATAATCAGGATGGACAATAAGTAAAGCGAGCCCATGCATTTTCTCTATCCACTCGAGCTTCCTACGCCATATGCCGATATCCCTCTGTTTGAGAATTTCAAACAGTGTATGATCTTGAGGTAATGTCACCGGTAATTCCACCAGATTACCAATAAAGAAAGGGAAGATGGAAAGGCATCCACCGGCTTGCGGACCAAAAGGATCGGTATCAGGAAAAGACGAATCATATTCAACCGGTAACTCCTGAATCCATTCAACATTTCTCAATAGAGAAGGAGAGCGGAAGCCCTTAGCATTCCATTTTTCAACATAAACTCTTATTCTTTCTTTCCGCTTATCGAACATACTTTTGGAACTGAAGAGCTTGCCATCGTGTTTTAGACCATGGATGCCGACCTCGAATTTTTCTTCTTTTAATTCTTTTATCAAATTATCTGAAACTCGGTATTTTTCGCAGACGAAATACCATGCAGAGCGTAAGCCGAATCGTTTTTCAATATCACAAATTTTGTGGATTTTTTTCAGACCTTCTTTTGTTTCGACATCGTGAGTCAGGCAAAAAGCAAAATTTTTATTATTGGGCCAGAACCAGATAAATGGAATATCACCTGAGAAATTTTGAAGAATTTTTCTTTTAAATTCTTCCAGATAAGTTTCGATTGGCCAAGCAGGAAATGTATTTTTGCTGGCATTTGCCAGCAGCCTTCTTATAAAAATTTGGATAAATCGAGGAATTAGATATTTCATGCTATAAAATAATTTCAGCCGTTTATGATAATATTGCCTTCGGTATCTCTCAAAAATGAATCTCTCAAATTCATTTTCAAATGGTTCAAAAAATTTCTCGTATTGATCGGGAACCTTAAAAAATTTTATCAATTCACCCATTTTTAGCCAAGATATTTGTAGAATATCCTTCCAGAAAATTCCAACACTGGGAGCGGCAGTTTTTTCAAGATTGAACTGGCGATTTGATATTTTTTGCTGCTCTCTTTTATTGCGCTGACTCCTTCGATTTCCGGCCAGTGATAATAAGGTAAATCGGCTTCTTGAGCTCCCCAATGCCGTTTAAAAGCCATCAACCCTTGGTTATCGGGAGCAGTCCGGCCTAAATCGAGTTTTCGATAGCCATTTTCTACTCCCCACTGAATTGCGCTCCATAAGATTAAATGATTGGGCTGATATTCAAGGTAATAGGGATGCGAAGCGTTGAATTTATAATATATCACATCTTTGAATGTAAAGAAAACACTTGCACCAATCGGTTTTTTTCCATATCGGGCAATCAATAAAAAACCCAACCCAGCATTGAAAATTTCGGTAACGATATTTTTAAAAAATTTAAAAGGCTGCGGAATTACACCGTGTTTCCGACGGGTGAGGAGGTTTAGTCGATAAAAAATTTCCATATCATGCAATTCGATCGTTCTTATTATTTCCACTCCATGGCGTTGAGCTTTTTTTATTGGATAGCGGACTGATTTTTGCTTAAAATTCCTCCACAGCATATCTAAGCCTGGAGAAAGGTTTAAAAGAAATTTTTTATAGTAGGAATATTTCTTAAAAGCAAATTGCTTTTCAAAATCAAAATTACCTCCTCTGATTTCGATATATCCAATTGCTCCTTTTTTCATCATTTTTATAATTGATGATACTACATTTTCGAGATCTGCGGCGGTAGTGAATAAAGGCGGACATTCATCAGTAAAGGGCAAACTGACCAGCCTTTTTTTTCTCAATTTTCCTTTCAGTATAAAAAAAGGAATACCCGCGGTTATTTCTCCATCCTCGACATTAGCGATAAAATAGGGTTCGTATCCATAAGTTTGCTGTATCACCCGGGCCCAATTTGCAGTGTGGAAAATTGTCCCGGAAGGTTCTCGTAGGACAAAGTCATCCCAATTCTTATCGGTAGAGGGAGTTATCACCTGAATCATGGTGTAGATTCATTTGCTTGATTGCCCGTAAGGGCATTTGAGGCACGAAATATTTCCGCCGAAATAAAATAGAAAATATAAGAAGCAGCATCAAAACGCCAGACCGGATGATAAAGAGGTCCGATGATCAAATAATAAAAAACGATGCCTGGATAGGCACTCTTTAGAATTTTTAATAATTTACTCTGACAAAGACTGTTGCTTACCCGCATTTTTGACCAGACGGTAAGGACAATACCAATCAGAATAAAGTAATAAAGGATAATCCCAACCAATCCTACATCTAACAGTGTGGATGCAATTTGGTTAGGGGTATCTTTGGTACCAGTAACAACTTGGGTAATTCTTCCCGGTTTGCTAAAAAAATTGCCGACAAGGCTTGAACCCGGTCCCTCACCGAGCAAGAGTGATTTCGTGTCAGTTCTCAACTCGTCCAATACTTGTAGTAAGATGCCCAGACGATATGCTGAGTATTTTGTCTCAGTAGCAACTTCTCCCTCGAGTGTAAGATATGTCGTTTGCAGAATAGTTGCAATGTTCCGCCCATGCAGTTTTTGCCAGTTTTTATAAAATATTTGAAAAAAAATGATTCCGAGAATAAGAGCGCTGAATATTACTGAATATTTTTTCAACCGGGTCTTAAAGGGGTAAAAATAAAATGTTACTAAAATAGTCAGAGGAAGCCAGATGACGATTGATTTTATCTCACCATACAATGCAAACAGAAAAAATATGGCAATGCCAATTATATGCCATACGGTAAAACCGGTGTGTAACCCCTGGGCAATAATGATACATGATGCATAGATACTATAAATTCCAAGATTCGTCGTGCCCCAGGCTCCTAACGACCAGGAGATATCATCTCCGGTTATGCCCAAAACATAATGTCGGTAGAGAACTTCGGGGAATTGCAGGAATATTAAAACCAAAAATAGAATTACAAATTTCTGAGTTGTCTTTTCCTCCCAATCAATGTTGATCAGAAGAATAAAGAAAAGAGGATAGCGTAAGTAAACCGCAAGATAACCAAGAGTCTCAATCCAAGAAATGTTGTTATACATCGCCGAAAAGACCGAGAAAAAGACATAGATTAGGATTACCAGCAAAATTTTTCCTAAGACAATGGTTTTAAAAAGATGCCGGCGTCTCAGTATTTCAATAAGAATGATTACCGGGATTAAGACGATGGTAAACCATCTTATAAACATATAGTCCTCTAATAGTCTACCTTCCGAAGTCTGTTCCGGTAAATACCAGACCAGGGGCAGCAGAATCAAAGGTAATTCATTCCATCTCCGGATGAGGATAACCAATAAATATAGCACGATAATAAAACCTATCCCCCATTGCAAGAAGCCAGTTAGATTCATAATTACCTCCCGAATTTTTGATGGTGGCAATTGATATAGATATCTTTGAGTTTAACCCAGCAATACTCATTGGAATACTTGAGATACGCCTTATTTATCCTCTCCCGGGCAAGATCATAGTGAAACATCACCCATTCAATCTGCCGCGCAAGGTCACGAAAATCATGGGGATTATAAAAACATAATTCATCCTCATCAAAAAAATCTCTAATCGCCTTTACTGCACTACATATCACGGGAATGCCCAGGGCTATGTATTCAAATAATTTGTTGGGCAAAAGATAATCACACAATACCGAGACGACACCAATGTCTGCAGCGCATAAGGCACCCGCAATCTTTTCAAAAGGAATGAAACCTTTAAACTGAACACAATTATCAAGGCATAATGATTGGGCAAGTTCTATTAAATCCCTTTGATACTCACCCGTCCCGATTATCTCACACCTTATTCTGGGATAATTATCCTTTAAGCAAGCGATGGCCCTCAGAAGATTCTGAATCCCATAGATCTCGGTAAGGGTTGAATGGGTGACGATATTTACCACCTCTTTTGCGTTATATAAATCGCTCCGGTGAATCATTTGATCGCTCATTACACTGACTCCCGATAGAAACATTTCTTCATCCGGCACATTTAATATTATGATGCTCTTTTTAAAAATCTTCTCCCTTCTTTTATGTGTGATAATCAACTGGTCGGCAAACTTGACACTCATCAATTCAATCATTTTTAGAAATCGTATCAGCGGGTGCCCGGGTCCAAGTTTGTATTTATCAGCAAAAAGCATCGGCATATTTTCAAAAAGATAAAGGATGATCTTCCGTCTGAATAACTTAGGAACGAAGGCAGCAAATACCAGAAAATCAGGCATCGTATCAACCTCAATGCATTCATATCTTTTGCGAAAGAATAAACGGGTGAGGAGGACGGTTGCGTGGATAAAGAAGTAGAGATATTCATAGATATATCTCAACATTCCCTTCCGGCGATGGCATATCGGTATCCGGTAGATATTTACGCCATTCCAGTTTTCGAATAATTTCTCACCGCTATCACGGGCACATATTACATCAACTTCAAAACCACCTTCCATCAATGCCTTTACATCACGGCGCAGGTGGACCTCTTGAGGAAAATAGTATTGCCGAATTAAACAAACTTTTGGCTTTTTTCTCATCGTGTTCCAATCCGGTCCAAAAAATGGCGGTAGAAGAGTTCAAATCTTGCCACCTTTTCCAATTCATAACTTTCCACCGGTGACCAGCAGGGGAATTTTTTTAAAGACTTTTTGATTTTTTCGCGATTGTAAAAATCCCTCTCCAGTGTCCGGTTTTCTGATAATAGGCTATAAACATATTTCATCCAGGGAGGAGTCTCTTTCCGGTTTCGTCTGGGATTTACAGCAATTTTTAGAATTCCGAGATTACTAAAGATTGAATTCAGGTAGCTACGGTCAAATTTCTGGGGATAACCGCGGTCAAGGGGAATGTCGAGTAGATGCGGCGCCATCTGTTTGACGATATGATAATAAATCTTACGACTTTTTAAGGTAAAGAGGAAATTCCTTTTCCAGGAATTCAGTCGCGCGATTGAAAACGGGCTCTTCAGTAATAATTCAATTATTCGACCATCGAAATATGGCATTGCCACAGGAATTATCTGGCTCTCGCCGTAATTGAGTATGCCATAGTCATCGCGATAGGCATTATACAATAAAAAACAGGTCAACTGCTCAACCGGTTTAAAGTGTTGATAGGGAAAATCATCGAAAATTTTATCCGTAGTATCAATATTAAAAAAGTGCTGGACATGATCATCTCCTTTACCATAGATATGACTCAGGGTCACAGGGGATATGTAATCATTGGGCACCGGGGTAATCCTTATCAATTCACCCTGACCGGAGAAGATTATGTCCACCTCATCCGCAATCTGTTTTATCGCATTATAACGGCCGATGTGGAAAAAGGGGAAAGCAAAATCGGTCAATCTTCCTACTTCAGCGATGAGATCTGCCGTATCCCTTTCTTGAGGATAAAAGGGCAAAAATCTCAATTTGAAACCAGCCGCACGGGCGAGTCTTCGGACAATATCGGTCTCCTCGATTGCTGGATTGTCCCAGGTATAAGCATACCCCTGAACCCCCAGATCATAAAGGCAGGCGAGGATTGCCCTCGAGTCATAGCCCCCGGAAAGGAGTATCCCGACTCTCTTCTTACCTTCAACCCATTCTCCTATCACTTCCCGCATCACCACCGGGAATTTATTAAAGAATTCTTTCTCGGTAAGCATCGTTCCCGAAAAAAACTCCGCGGCATCCCAGTAGTTCTCTTTTCTCAATTCTTTTTCATCCCAGACCATCAGGGTGCCCGGTCGGAAACGGAAGACATTTTTAATAAAAGTCCTCTCCCCCAGCAGATAATTGAAATCCGCAAATTGCCTGAGGGCAGTCTTATCGAGGCTAATGGGGAAATCAGGCAAAGCCAAAAAATTTTCGAGTGCGGTTGAAAATATCAATGCATTATCGGGGGTAACTGTGTAATACAGCGGATTCAACCCCAATTTATCACTGGCAATCATTGCCCGTTTATGGTTTTTATTCCAGATAAAAAGGGAAAAATATCCTGCCAACTCATTCAAAAGATGTTTGATCTCCGAACCGGACAACGATGAAAGCAGGTCTCTCTTGATTTTTACGATATGACCGGTGCTGAGGATGAGCGCAGCGTTTGAATTCTCAAGCACGCGTATATCTTCCCGCCCGGAAACAAAGACAGAAAAGTACCGTTCAAGGTAAGGGGCTTCTTTCTCAACCGAAGGATTCAATTTGCTCCTATCAATCGACTTGCCACAATAAATTAGCATGCCGCGCAACTCCATTGCACTAAATCAAAAGAGAGCGATAAAGGGCGCGTATCTTCTCCGCCCACTGCGATAGCGAAAACCTTGCCTCTGCTACCCTTTGGGCATTCTTCCCCATTCTCTCCCTCAATTCAGAATCCCCTAAGAGGTATATTATTTTCTCCGCAAGCCCCTCATAATCGCGCGGGGCGATTAAAAAGCCAGTAACCCCATCCTCGATTATCTCGGCGATACCTCCGGCGTGGGTTCCGATCACCGGTTTACCCGCCATCATATATTCAACCAGAACATTCCCGAAGCCTTCATAGTGTGAACATAATACTCCGACATCAAAACTGGGGATTACTCTGGTGGCGTAGGGAAGGTTATCCAGAAGGATTACATTTTCCTGGAGATCACAGGATTCGATCATTTTCACTAATCTTTCCTTCATACCAATCCCAAAATATTTCCTTTCCGAACCGATGATGAGAAAGATTGCATTAGGATGCTTTTTTCGCACCGAATCGGCTGCCTTTATAAAGGTCTCGTGATCTTTTTCCACTGAGTAATCAGCGATCATACCCACAACAAATCGGGAAGATAATCTTTTGCCGGTTAATTGTTCAATCAGAACCTGTGCTTTCCCCTCATTGGAATTTGAGAATTCAGCCGGATCGACACCATTGTATATAACCTGAACCTGAGCCGGGGATGCAAAATTCTTCCGGATCAAAATTTCTTTTATTGTTTCGCTGATTGCGATATGGGCATCAATAAAAATGGCGCTGAAAATTTTATACAAAAACGGCGTGAAGTTATGGTAGAGATCATTTCTTATCGCTCCCTCCGGGATACACCGCCAGTGGACTATCAGTCGGTAACGGAAGAAGGGCTTGAGAATTATCGCTGCCAGCAGGTAAGCAAGACCCACAAACTGGATATGGACAATATCTGCCCTGATTTCCATTACTGCCTGCTTCATTTTCATGAGCGCATCCATGCTAAATTTACGATTCGCCGTTTTTTTACACAGATAAACCGGACCATACCTTCTCAGTTGCTTTAAATAACTGCGGGGTTCGCTGAAAAGAAAGGCAACTCGGTTACCTTCGTTGACCAAGTGTTTGCCCAAGTATTTTAAACTCGCGATGAATGCACCCGGGCTCGGAGCTATATAATCAGCAGCAAATACTACATTCACTCAGTGTTTAAAACCCGTGCATAAAGGGAGAGGATATTTTTAACCCAGGTATCGAGAGAGAATCTCTCCAGCGCTATCTTCCGGGCGGTAAGACCCATTTCCTCTTTCAATCGGGCATTGGTTATAAACAGTTCGATCTTCTCGGCAAGTTTCTGATGATCACCGGGCGGAATTAAAAAACCATTCTCACCGTCGATGATGATCTCCTTTATCCCCCCGACGGCGGTACCTATGGCCGGCTTGCCAGCGAGGGCATATTCGATCAGGGCATTACCGAATCCCTCAAAATTTGAAATCAAAAGTCCAATATCAAAGCGCGGGATTATTTCATAAACATTATTCATTTCACCCGCAAAATAAATATAATTCTTTAAATTCTTGTCGGCGACATAAGATTTTGCCTTCTCCATATATCCTTTGCCCTCGACAATCTTTTCCGAACCGACAAAGATGAAAAAAATATCAGGGAACTTCTTAGTGAGGATTGATGCAGCATTGATGACGGTCGCATGGTCTTTCTGGGGTGAAAAATTTGCTATCATACCCACCACAAAGCGACCGGATAGTTCTATCCCTAATTTTTCTTCCAGGATCCTTTCTGCTTTTACGGAGTCATTTTTTATCACCTCCGGATCGATGCCATTATATATCACCGCGATTTTGTGTGGCCGGGCAAAATTTCTTTCCACGAGCATTTTTTTTATGGATTCGCTGATGACCACATTTGCGTCGATAAAGAAAAGATTTAGGAGATGATAAAATAAGGGACTGAACCGATGGCGGAGCTTCGATCCTTTTAATAGACTAACCGGCGGATTACGATAATGGACTATAATTTTATGATGGTAAAAAAATTTAAGTATCACCGCCGATAAAAGATATGCCAGCCCCAAAAACTGAATATGGACCACCTGTCCCCTGATTTCCCTCAGGGCATGTGCCATATTTATAAGCGAGGAGATGCTGAACAACTTATTGGCAGTTTTATCACAGAGATATACATTTCCGTACTTTTTTAGTCGTTTCAGATAATCGCGCTCCACGCTGAATAAATAAGCTACCCTTCCGCCGTTCTTTTTTATGGCATCCGATAGTAATTCAAGGCTCCGGATGAATGCACCCGGACTCGGAGCGATGTAATCCGCCGCAAAGACAATATTCAAATTCTCCATTCCTTTCTATTGAGTTTTCTTCTCAACCAGGCATTCAACTTGCTGGTCAGGCGTTTTTTAAAGAAGTCAACGACCGTTTTGTCTTCAATCCGTTTCTTATATTTTATAAAATCGCTAAAATACCCGAACAAAAATGGGATGGTTCCGATATGGGGATAATCAAATGTATACTTCAATGAGGCAAAAAGAATAAAGATCGGATCGTATCCTAAGTAATACCGGCTTTTACCGATATCGATAAATCCATACCAGAAACCGCTTCCGCTCCAGGTAGGACGAAGGTGGGTGATTATTAAATCCGGAAAGTTACGGGTTTTATAACCCAGGCTCATTGCCCGGGCGGTCGAAACACTATCCGGTGCCCGCGTCAATTTCCAGCCGGTCTTTTCAAAACACTCTTTCGTCCAGAGCCGTGCAGCACCACAGGGCCATTCCGGGGGCTCCTTCTCCCAGATCCTTTTATCACCTACTTGACACACCACGATCCCGCTGGCAATACCTAATGTTTTATCAATTTCAAATTTCTCAATTAGTCTTTCAAAGTAATCATGAGGAAGAACGATATCCGCATCAAGGATGCCAATGTACTCGAATGACTCATTCCATATTTTTTTAAAATATTCGAATCCTTTAGCCACCACTTCTGAATAATGGAAGCCGATCTCCCGTTTTTTCTTTCCTTCAAGCCTTATCACCCTGAGCCAGGGAACTTTTTTTGTCCATTCTTCAAGGAACTCGTATGAACCATCGGTGCTGCCATCATCAACGAATATCCAAAGCGCCGGGGGAATCGTCTGGTTTATCACACAATTAAGAACCTCTGGCAGAAACTTTATTTCATTTTTCAACGGCGTAATGAGGATATACTTCCGGTGGACAAATGAATTCATGGAAGAAGAAATAATTCATTATACCCAAGTTTTCCTGACTCTCCATCTTTAATTGCTCTGATGATTAATTTGAAGCGCTCATATCTTTTCATAAAGGCATTCAGGAAAAAAGGAGTGTCAGATAGATGGTTCGATTGATAAGTCGATATCCTTTTCTGATTATAATAACTTTTTTCGAAGTAGGAAGTGTTGCACGCTCCGTAATATCCCCTGAATTCCTCCTTTGAGTCTAGCCAGGGAAGAATCCCGAAGGAAAAGTGCCTCAATTTATCCCACGCGATCTCCCGAGAATTGATTCGGGCTGATGGACACAAAAAATATGACCCCCCAAGCGGATGAGACGGAGGGTATGTTCGAGGTCATCCTGATAAGGAACAAAATCTGAATTGGGTAAGCAGATCTTTTCATAAACCGACCGGTGGGCGAAGAATCCACTACTGTAGGGCGCATAGGTGGCGCTGATAAATTCGGGCTATTCTGCAGCTTTAAAACTTAAGGGTAAAATCGATCTTATTAACCTTGAAGGCATATTAAGGATATGGAAACTAAAAAAAACAAGCGTGCCTTGAATAGTAGTCATAGGAGAATAGACCGCGTGCTATCTCAGGTTGCTGGTCAGGAAGAAAACAGACCAGGGCAAAATTGTCTCTCCGGTAATCAGTGCTGAGTTTTTGCTATTTTTCCAGCAAGTTAGAGAGCGTATCATCCTCAGGCAGAGTATCATCATCCATTAACCAGATAAAATCGCAATCCGGATCCGGGAGTGCTTCTTTTATGCCAATACCAAACCCGATCGTTGAACCAGGGTTTTGGGAATTGATAATTATTCACACTCTCTCTTTTTCTGCAGTTATCTGTTCAATATCTTCTTTATAACCAAACGGACTTCTTTTGACGACCATGATAATCTTCTTCACTGACATTTGAAATAATGATTTAACTAAACGTTTTACATAAAGCGAGCGTGGATCATATGTAACGATAACTATTAAAACTCTGTACATCACCTTCAATTTGTGAATAAATGCATCATTTTTATTTCTCTGGACACAGAAGATTTACATTTGCTCTTTTTAATATTAAAAACAGAATTAAGCAGGCAGAACACATTGTACACAAAAATGCAATAGCGGCCCCGAGATGAGCAAAAAATGGTATCAGGATAAATGCTAACATCACGTTAATTAGAGCCACAATTATTAAAGCTTTAGCAAGTTCGCTGTCCATTTTTAAAGGTAGCATAGTTTGAAATCCCAACACATTAGTGACCGCTCCAGCCAGTGGTAAAAATGCGAATATTTGCATAACATAAACTGATTCTTGATACATTGGACCAAGAATAATTTTTATTATTACCCTCGCACCCAAAAGGATAATAATAGCGAGAAATATGCCTATTGCAATATTAATGTAAAGGATGCGACTTATAAACGATAGTGCTTTCTCTTTTTTTTCGTGGGCCGCTTTGCTGACATATGGATATACCGCTTGGGATAACGGCACGAGTAATCTCTGTATAGCATATATCAATTTTTCAGCTGCCGCGTAATATCCCACGACAACATTATTCCAAAACAGCCCGAGAATAAACATGTTGGTTGTAGAATACAGACTTACATTGGTAGCAGAAATAAAGCTGTGCCAACCGTGTTTAATTTGCGAAAATATCTCCTGGAGTTTAGGTGTTCTGAAGGTAACACCAAATTTAAAAAGTGCAAGAAGCAGGCCCAAAATACCTGAGGTCAGATAACCCATTGTGTTAAACAATGGGACATAGATATAATCGTTTGTATTTCTAATAAAAATAAATATACAGATAGTAAATACAGCTCTTTCCAAAATTGTAAGAATTGTGATATATCCCATTTTTTCTAAACCTAAAAATAACCACAATGGAAAAAGGGTTTGCCCCACAATAATTCCGAAGGTTAAAACATATACTAAAGAATCCTTTTTAAATTTATCTACCTGTAAAAAAAAGAAAAAAATAAAAAAACAAAGTGACAACAATAGTACTTTTGCATACATAACTGAACTAAAAATTTCAGATAATTTTTCTTTCTGTCCGCGATAAATTGAAATTTCTCTTGTCGCCGAGAGATCGAAACCATAATTGGTAATTAAAATGAAATATCCAATGAATGATTGTGCAAAGGCAACAAGGCCATATTTTTCAGGACCGAGGATACGTACCAAATAAGGAAGTGTAATCAATGGAAAAATATAGTTAGCAATTTGGACTAACATAAGAAATATGAGATTTTTTATTATAGTTTTAACTGCTGCTGAAGATATCGCCACATTCAGATAATTAATTCCTTTGTTTAATGTTGTAAATGTAGCCATATTTACTTAAATAACATTGGTTTGCTTTTTACTCTTTTATGCCCTGCTTTTTATAGGAATTACAGAAAAAACTATTAAAATGCGCTATAGATAAATTATTCCAATTCCGCACAAGTATTTACCTCATCAATAATTTCTTTGAAAGTATATTGTTTTTTAATTTCGTTCCAAAATTTCTTAACTTCGCAGCCCATTTGGGAATCATAAACTTTTATATCATGGAATCCTATAATACCGCCTTTTGAGAATATTGGTCTTATTAATCCATTGTAACATGAGAAAGCAAAATTGATATAGTTTTCTATAGGCATATTTCTTCCAAGATTTTTTATCTTATGTGTGCAAAAAGGTAAAAGCAGATATCTCACAATAGTATGGTATAAGATGTCTTTTATTATCCCAGCCCACTCCCATATTGTCATCTTTTCTGCGAAATATGTTGCCCATATTTGTCAATAAAGAGAATATCAATTTTTGGTTCAATATTCCGGTTTTTGCAAAAAGACTTAAATTCCTTTGCAAATTCAATATCATCCCTTGAACAAAAATTTAATCAGCCCAGTTGCAGGGATTAGCGCAGTCGTTGATATCGAGGCTGATCAATTTTGCATTGCACAACTGGGCAAGCCGCTCAAAGACAAATGTCGACTGTCCGATTTCAACACCGAGTTCAACCATTAATTTGGGGTTCAGAGCAATTGCTTCAATAAAGATGGTTTCCAATATGGTCTTTAATGGAAGTCCTGATTTTTGCCTTCATTTTTATTTCATTCAACTCTTTTAGATCACTGATGACATTAATCCCATTTTTTCAGGGTCAGCAGGGGATTGAGGATATTATCTATTATCCGTGATAACAGATACCGCGGATGAATAAATGATACTTATTTTTCTTTGTAATCGGGCGCCCCAGCTCATGGGTCACAAAGTTATAAAATCATACTTTAAGTTTAACACCGCATATTATCCGAACATTCCTCCGGTGGAGTCGGACGAGAAAGGAAGTCAGCCGAGTGATGAATTTGCTAATCGCATACCTACCCAACACTGGAAATAACTGTTTGTTTGTGGTATAGACTTCACCCACAATAGTGCCACATTTTGAGAAGAGTTCTTTAACCTGGGCAGAGGTATACTCAATTATCACACTTTCACCCACCCTCTTTCCGGTAAGCCTGCTACTCCATACGAAAATGAAAGTCCCCTCCGGATCCAGGTAGTCAAAGATTTTCTTTGTAATTTCTATTGCCTCGGGAATGGTATCAATCAAATTATAGGGCGGGAAATCACAGCAAAATATGACATCGAATTTCTTTTCGGGACGGAAAGGCATATTGAATGCATCACCGACGATC
This sequence comes from candidate division WOR-3 bacterium, assembly GCA_039802205.1. Lineage (NCBI taxonomy): Bacteria > Pseudomonadati > Caldifarciminota > Caldifarciminota bacterium. Next base: position 3,201 of record JBDRWD010000010.1, on the reverse strand, counting down.
CAGGAAACGCTACAACCGTAAAGTTTTTGCGCCTTCATAACGCCGGTTTTGCTGTAATCGAGCCCCACCACATTGAAGCCCATTTCAGCAAATATATTACTATACGAGCCTGTGCCACACCCCAGATCTAAAAGTAATTTTCCTTTCGGTATTTTATACCTTTCTATTATCCCTTTTATAAATGCTCGATCAACATGCCGGAACCGCTGATAATCGGTGGTTGAATATTTTTTATCATAAAAATCACGATCGAGCGCCTGGCGCTCTTCAAAAGATGCCCTTCTGAAATCGTTATCAAACTTTATCTCTTCCGTTGTTTCTGGTTTCATATCGTGGCGTGTGCCCTCCACCATTCTACAATCTGGTTAAGTGATGTCACCCAACCCCCCTGATCTAAACCAATTTTTATGATCTCCTCGTAAATATTCTTTGCCCCGGGAAACTCATCTTCATTAAAGACCCGAAGGTGCCACAGGATCACCATCACCCCTCCTTTTTCGCGGATAAATTCGATCAATTCGCGACAGTGCTTGAGTCTTTCCTTAAAAAAACGAAATTTGCTGAATAGACAATAATCCATCAAAACCAAGGGGATTACCACAAAATCATCCTGAAAAGGCCGAAAGGGGAAATATTTATTATCCAGAAACCCAATATCACGATTTGAACCGTAACTGGCATCGTAATGGAATCCCAATTCCCTCTGAATCTGCCAGGTCTGGGGTATTTGGAGATTGAGATAGTGCTGACGGACTCCAAGCACCGGGTGGCCCACGATTTCTTCAAGGAGTCTCTTTTCTTCTCTCATAAGTTCCTTATCCTTGTAGGAATTATAAGAACCGTGCAGACCGATCTCCCAGTTTTTTTTATCAAGAACTTGAATCATCTCCGCCACTTTTTCTTCCCGAAAACTTGCCTTGTTGAGCGTGGCTAAGATCTCCCGGGCGTGTCTAAAGGTGAATCTTTTTGTCTCATGCAAGAAAAAAAATGTCGAGCGGACTTTATATTTTTCTTCCAGTTCCATGATCTTCTCGAAATTCCAGTAGGGTTCCTGCACCTGGAAGAGCGAAAGGAGATGATAGGTTCTTAAGGTTTTTAGAAAATGAGTTAAGTATTGATATGTTTTCTTTGTTTCGTCCACATCGTGGCTTAAGCCCAAGGCAAATTTGTAATTTTCCGGCCAGATTCCCTCTCGGAACTCGTTCATCTCACCTTCGATTACCTCTTACTTCCGGGATTCAGTTGGGGCAAAATCATATTAGTTGCCCATTGTATCGGGACAACTCTTCCGGTCGCTGGAAAGTCATTTACAAATTATCACCGGTAACAAAAAACAACTCTAAAAACCGGAAATTCCCCACTTCAACCTGATTGGCATATATCGTAACTTCGATCTCCTTGTAATTCATGTCCAGAAGTTTCGATCTAACCGATGTCCTGCCTCCGGAAATCTTACTCAGAATCTCTTTGATCGTGTTCTCCCTCACATCCTGGGCAAAGATGTTCTCCCAGTCCATATCCACAAGGTTCTCCGGATCATACTTAAGAAGACGCAGGGCAGCTTGATTAGCATCGGTGATTTTGTAATCCTCGGTACTGACTACGATTATTGGGATTATCCCATCGTCAAATAACCGCTCATACTTTGCCATAGCCTGAGCCTCTTGTTCAGTGGTGGTAATCGGTTCATGGAGATAATGGACCAAACCTCCGCCATCCGCAAAGACCTGAGGATAAACACTACAAGTCATCCGTTTCTTGATCCCCTTAAACGAAAGGGTATCAGTCACCGGTTCTCCGCTGTCCCGCGCCCGCTTACCCGGACAATCCGGAACCGGTTCATTGGAACAGTGGAGAAGTTCGTAGCATTTCTTTCCAATCACCTCATAGACACCTTTTCCTAACATCTGGAAGGTCGCAAGGTTTGCCCGGAGAATCTTGTAATCAAAATCGGTAACGAAAATCGGTTCTTCAATCGCATCTACAGTTGCCTCCCATTCCTTCTTGGCTGCAGTAACAGTTAGAAGGAGTCGGCGGTTTTCCTTCAATAATTCCAGCTGTCTTAAAGCACGATTTAATGTCAACTTCAGCCTTTCCGCATTCAAAGGTAAAATAAGGAAATTATTTAATTGATAGGCTTCTAACTTTACCAGGGCTTCGGGCACGGTGTGCCCGGAAATGAGAATTATCTCGCTTTCCGGACAGATTTTCTTAAGGTCCGGTATTAAAAGATGAAAAGGAAGCGTGGGGATATGGGTGTCTACAAATATAACATCAAAATGTTCGGATTTACATAAACTCAGACACCCATCCGCTGTATTGGCGGATTTTATTGTATGCCCTATCCCTTCAAGAATATTTTTTATCTCCTTAACGATCTCGTTATCCTGACTGAGAACCAAAATCTTTGCTTTCATTTTTCACCACCTTTTTGATGCCCCTCAACGAGCTATTTTAAAAGCGAATAGGCTACCGCCCTTGTCAGTTACATCACACTGACGAAAAAACCATAAGTTTGATATTTAAATTTTATTCAATTTGGCGTTATTGTCAAGGACCATAAAATGCTGAGTCCTCTCCATATTTCTATATCTTTATGAAGGAACGATAAAAATCATGGGCAAGATTTGTAAGGGTAACCAATAATTAGCGTTGGGTACTTTTGTAGGGGAAGGCTTTAGCCTGCGGATAAATGTTTTTAAATCCCTGGGTATCTCGCACCCTGAAGGGTGCGGCTACCTCTAATAATCCAGTGGCATAAAAATAATTTGAAAAAAATTGGAGAAGGCTCGCCATAAATGCTGAGTTTTATTGCAGTTTATAAAATTTTCCATTTAGCTTTAATAAGATTCCATTAACTTGTGAGGAAAACCGGTAACCTTAATACCGGGCAAGGTCTTTGCCTAAAACCGGAAATGAGATAAAAAAGCAAATTTGGAGCGGTATTTTAATTATTTTATCAGGTCTCGCGCCCCCTATGTTAATGCTTAAAAAATTTGGGGTTTCTGATAGTTCTATGCCCCTTACAATTAATATCCCCAATTAAGAGTTTAAAAATAATTTGAACAAAAAAGGCGAGGACTTAGGTGCATTTTTCCTGAGTACTCCTCACTTTTTCCTCCCCCTTTGATGGGGGAGGATTAAGGTGGGGGTGATAAAAATGGATTTGTCTCTTGATTCTTTTTCAATTTGTTTTAAAAT